>JAJBBD010000080.1 GCA_020532355.1 Candidatus Cloacimonadota bacterium
GATTTGATTCTTTAATAGCTTATCTGAGGCGAATCCGGAAGATCGTTATCGAATCACAATCTGCACCCCGCTTGACAATCCAAAGCGCGGGCTATCCGGGATATTGCCTTAGTTCTTTGCAATTAAGAAGTGACACCTGAAATGTCAAATCGTGACACCCGTTTGACAAAACCGCGGAAAAGCCCTCAGTTTGTGACACTCTTTTGTCAAATCATCGTAATCCAGAGATCATTAAAACTGACAGTAATTTGTCAAATCATGACAGCAAGTTGGCAGGTTGTGCCACTGATTTGTCAGACGACTTAGTGCAGAAACAACACATTCGCTTTTTTTCTTCACAGTTTTCTGATTAAATCGTTTCGTCCAAGGATTTTAGATACTTAATCAAGCTTTCCACGTAACGCTGGAGAATTGCTTCCGGAGGCATCTCTGCGGTTTTGGTGAAATTATCAGTAAGTTCAATTACCGTTGACCGCATAACATTGTTAAGGTTAGCTTGGAATTCAGACATGTAATGATTTCCAAAATCTGCTCTGGCCCGGCGGAATTCTTTTTCCACCCCCCTTTTCAATTTCTCCTTATTTTTGGGGAGTCCGAAGAGATTGGCAATACCGCCGGCCAAAGTTCCAATCAATGCATAAAAGGGCACGATAACCAGCAAGGCAGGCATGGTAGCAGCTGTCATTGCGACCACGATTGACCCGCCCACCAAGCCAAACGCTCCACCAATGGCAGCTCCTTTTTTAACGCCTTCGATCAGCATCTCCGGCATAGTGATGTTCTCTCCCTCAACCTCCGCGATTATCTTCTTTTGAAATGAGAGATGCAGTTCATCGGCCTTGCTCAGTTCGAGGGCGATGTTCTCCACTGCGTTTTTCCACTCGGAAGAATAGGCGGAGCTTATCAGGGCAAACATCTGTTCCAGCCTGCGGTTGATGTTGTCGTTGGAAACCGCCTGCTTAACCATTGAGTTTATCTCGGAAGAGCTGTGAGAATCATTTATTGCTGCCAGCACCTGTTCTTCTTCCTCCGCCAGAAACTTGTTTTCGAGCCATTCTTCCGCCAAACCTTTTAGTGTCCTGCCGATAGAGTCCCGATGATAATCGCATTTATTGCGGAACAACAGGATTTGATTGAGGAGATAATCAACTCTATTCTTGGCCAATTCGTGCAATGCCTTGTCTTTAAGAGCCAAGGCGTACATACTGCTTAGAGTGCTTTCACTTTTAACCCGCTTTACCTCTTCATCAATCTCTTTAAGATATTCAAGCAGTTCTTTGATGCCGCTTGATCTTGGAGTGTCACCATCCTTAACCTCAAGGCCGATTCTTGCCCATAAGGAAGAGAACACCATTATTTTCTGGAAGTACAGTGAGTAATTGTTCCTATAGTAGTTGAGGATGGCATCCGCCTCATTTCCGATCTCATCGATCCTGCTTACCACGCCGATCATGGGCTTACCCAGCTTGGCAACAGCGGACAACCTTTCCCGCACATCCGACTGGCCGGCGTGGTTGGCGTTAAATACCCAAATGATTACATCAGACGAATTGAAGAAGTTAACCGTAGCGTTCTCATAGCTTGCGTTGATAGTCTCCAAGCCTGGCGTATCCACCAGATGGAGGTTCTTTAGCGCTGTAGAGTTAAGGCAAAGGCGTATTTCCGCTCTCTGTTTGTTTTCATGGATATACTTGCTTTGCGAGGCATAGTATTCCCAAACAACTTCTCTACTACCGGTTTCTACCACTTGTTCATCAAGTAGGAGAGATGCATTGGGTTCTTCTCCGAATGAAACATCGACAATGCATGAAGTGGCTTCCGTTACGTCCACCGGGGAAACATCATCCTGCAGAATCGCGTTTATCAGGCTTGATTTCCCCGCTTTTACTTCCCCCAGGATGACCACATTCAAAGGCTCAGACGATCTTTTTTCAATGAACTTGGCGTCTGCCATAAGCTGTCCGGCTTCCTTGCTGAACAGGGCAATAATAGAGTCAGATTCTGAAGACACATCCCTCAAGGGCGATTGTTTAAACAATGACAGGTAATCATGTAATTTTTTCATGGTTAATCCTTCTTAATTCTTGTGATTATATCCGGTGCCATAATGGCAAACAACATCGATCTCTGGCTAGTTGAGATATCTTCTGACAAAATACGCTCGATCACCCCGTATAGCAGGTCAGACACGATGGGTTTTTTCGAAGGCTTGCAATGAAGTAAAGAGAAGCTTGAGATCTGCTCTTGCGAAAGTTTTTCAACAGCGATTTTTATATTATCTTCGACTACTAGATTGATCTTTTCTATCAGATTGCTAATGATCTTATCCGTTTCAGTCTGGACCTTGTCATGGAGTCTCTTAAGTTTATCTTCAGCGGACTCCGAGAAGATGCTGCCCAAAACTCCACCCAGGAAAGCACCGATCATAGTTCCCAAGCCAGGAACCACAAAGGAACCGATCAGTGCGCCCACTGCTCCTGCAGATATGGTGTTGGCCGTCGTGTTGTCGGTGAATGAATCGTCAAGCCTGATGGTTGGAGCTTCAATGCATATCTTTTGTGATTTTACCTCTACCTGTTTGATCAACGCAAACTCACTGAAAGTAACCTCCTGGACCTGGTAATCCAGAAAGCCCTTTATCACAGCTTCAATTTCTTTTAAATGGCTATTATACGTCACGATCAGTTCGTTGGTTTTGAGTATTGTTGAAGCAACGAAACTGCCCCCCGCATTGAGAAGTTTGATCGCTTCCAAGTCACAAATCTCATTTCTTATACGACTGTTCACCTGTTTGCGATAGCGTTCAAGGCTTATACTCAGATTTCTCTCAAGGGACTTTGCCAGACGCTGCGCTTCATCATGGATGGTCTTGCTATCTTGCCATAATTTATTGGTGTCTGCCTGTAGTCTTGCTAGATAATCATTTACGCTATCCGTCATCTTATCGTTCAGAAGCTTGATCCCCTTGGATTTGCTTCTGTAGCGGATCACCCTGGCCTGGGCGCTGAACACTTCCCGGATATGTTCAAGCAGTTGCTCAATGTTGCTCTGTTGCGTTAGTTGTTGGTCATTGGCCGACACTCCCAACCAGGCCTGCTTAGCCGAGAACGGGATGATCTTCGGGAAAACACCGCCATAGATTTCCAAGGCCTGCGCCATAACTTTTTCCACCCCCTCTTTCCCTTGCTGTTCATACACTTGGTCTATTCTGTTAAGCACAGCGATTGAGTTACGAAGACTCCGATCATTCCCTGATAGCTTGATGATCTTCTTGATCAGATCCTGAGTATTCTTCGATGAGATGGTGGTAGCGTCAAGCAGCCAGATCACGCCGTCCGCTTTGAAATAATAATCCGATAGGCCGTATCTTTCATCTCCCAGCAGGTCCTGTATCAGTCCAGGCGTATCCACAAGCCGGTATTCATCGAGTATGGCGTTCTTTCCCGGAATGTGCCAGATCACTTCGTCAACTTGGGACTGATAGATCATAGTCTTTTCCAAGTATGCCTTATACTGCTCCTTCGCCTCCAGGGTCGGTAGATCGGCGGAATTGGCGTTAAAAACCTTCATGGCCTCAATTTCAGATCTTTCCCTTTTCTTCTCTTCTGAAGCCAAAAACCTTCTGGCTTCAACTTCAGGCATGACTTCCCGGGTTGAATCCCGAAAGACCAGTTCTAAAGTGACATCATCAGAACCCGTTTCAGCTTTTTCGAATATGTCTATCTTCCACGTTTTCGGCAGGACACCCACATCCGCCAGTTCCTTGCCAAGCAGTGCGTTTACAAGGGTGGATTTGCCATAATTCCCCATCCCGATCACGAACAGCAAGAACGGCTTTTTGACACTTTCCTTTAGGTTCATGAGTTCGTAGGCAGTGTCATTCATCATGTCGTTCAGATCTTTCAGCATTGACCCCTTGGCAAACTCGCTGAGATCATCAATAACTGAACTCCAGTAGTTGATCTCCTGATTTAATTCCAGTGACAGGATGTCCATCGCTTTTTCCCTAAGCAGCATATCCATCCCATGGAGCAGCTTGGAATAGAGAGCCAGCCCCTTATCATAGGCACTCAACTCGCTTGATAGCATGGGAGTGGGAGAATCCGAATATGTGTCCATGTTTACAGAACTTGTTAAAACCTTTAGTTATCTAACTTGCATACTACTGATGAATGCATAAGCTACAGGCACCAAGATCAGCAAAACAAAAACCAGGATCCAATTAAGCATCTTGTTCATAAACCGGTATTGGATTAGATTGGTTTCCTTGATCGTTTCCAGAACTTCTATGGTTTTCTTGTGATATTCCTTGTGAGATTCTTCTAAACGGGTAAGGAAATCCTCTATACTGGAAATCTCTTTTACAATAGATTTTGTGTTTTTCTCTTGGATCTTCATCAACTGACTAAACCCTTCAGATGCCTTCTGGATCGTATTAGCATAGTTGCCAATCTCAGACACAGTATCATTGATCGACCTTTCCAGTTCCTGAAGAGTTTCCTTCACCTCGGTGTTGATAACGAGACTGGATACTGATTCTAACAGGCCATTGAACTCATTTTTCAACTGATCGTTCATATCTGGCATTTTTCTTCTCCCTGGTTTCGATAATCTAAACTTTTCTATATTCTTTACATTTATGAGTTCCGGTCATCCACAGAGTACTTCTTCCAATTCATAATCTCTCCTTACATCCATAATAGCAGTAGCTTGGATAAGGCTATAGGTACCTTTTTTGCATAAAACCATCGCCAGATTATATGTTTCGAAACCTTACCAATTCGTCAA
>JAJBBD010000081.1 GCA_020532355.1 Candidatus Cloacimonadota bacterium
CAAGGTGGTTTGGCTGGATTGAATGCGTTTGTTTAGAGCTATAGTAACCATCCCCTGCTATAGTAATCTGGTATTCACAGGGACTTAGGTAGAACAAGGGGAACGAGTATTCACCTAATTCATTTGTTGTTGTATTATAAGTTTCATTAGTAGTGATGTTAATAACTGAAACATCAACCCCTGGGCTTACGTTACCTTGGCAGGTAACTGATCCTGATGCGTATCCAATCATTCTTGAACTAGGGTCATTTTCAATTGCATTTAATGTGTTCAATATCCATGTTGAAGCATCTTGAGGGATTAAATTATGATATCTGGGCTCAGGGGAGATATAGTAACCGTCGAAGGGGATAGTAAAAGTTGTAGGTAATTGAGAATTGAAGTTTCCATTTGTAAATGGGATACTTTCAATGCACAAGCTTGATGCAGTAGGGACCATTGGCGGAATATAGCTTTGTGACATGATTAGCTGAAGTTTGGGGGTACCTAAGAATTTATCAAGAAAGTCGTCCCAATCATGTTCACATATAGTGTACGTATATTTATTGCGCATTGGGATTAGAGAACTCGGGGTTTTGTCATACCAAACTGAGTTAATTCCAGCAATATTAAGAGTTAAAGTAAGCATTCCCAGTTTAAAGCGAACATCGATATTTGAGAAATTGCTACTGTTGTTTACGTTCCCAGACAGTGTGTTAGAGCCTAAAGCTACAGCGTATTTCTTCACAAAGTTTTGTTGGTGAGGAAAGCCAGTATTATTAAGCAGATTTTGTCCACCACTATCCGAATTATTAAGGATACCAAAGACTTCCCTATATTGATTACTCCCATATTCAACCGATGGATTGATGCCCATAATATTATTCCGGATCATCTGTTTAGCAGCATCTGAATTAAACACTGCATCGATCATTTCATCAAAATCATCTGGCAAGACAGCTTGTATCATAGTGTTGTTCAACAAACTCTGGGCATTATCGTTAATCAAAATCCCTCTATGAGGTGAATCCAGAGTTATCACAGCATTACTCATATGGGGATAATTCCCAGCTTCAGCATAACTTAAGGCAAGTCGTGCTAATATCCCTCCCATTGAATATCCAATGATTTTTACTGGCTCAAGAACTTCGTTTTGGTTATATTGCGTTTGAATATGATTCAGCGCAGCAAGCACATACTGAGAATTGCTTGTTAAGCTGTTTTGATTGGAGCTTCCAAATGTTAAGATAAATATATCATATCCATCGTTTAGCAACCCAGAAAAGAAGTTAGGATTCATACAGATAATTGAGGCTGCTGCTGTTGATCCCGTGAGAGCGAAGCCCTCGATAAAAAGAAGCGGTTTTCGTCCTGCATCTGTGTTGCTAGACATAAAGTAGGTTAGCTTCACATTATCGTCAATTTCTGAAACAGATTGATTATTTAATAGAGGGCATATTGTAATAGTGAAGTTTATATTATACAAAGGCTGTCCCCCTATGTTGTATAGCTTCAATATTAGTGAATATGTTTCACTTGAACCAGCAACATCATACTTATGGTCTAGGAAATTGGTCTGTGTGTTTGCAATCGAGTTGGATCCATCACCGAAGTATAATTTCTTTATCAAACCGTTGAATTCATCATCAAAAATAAAACGGATATCATTGTAATGGATAACGTCTGTTATTTCTGCCCCACTTTCAGATATTGGAACAACTACTTTCCCCGGGCCTGTTACCATGTAGTTTCCGTGGCTATTATCTGTCCTTTCAGTAACAAAACTCGGGATGCTTGCTAGATAATCGACAGTAGTTGGCATAGCATACAGCATGCTAGATGCTAGTATTGTCACAATCATCATCGGTATTATGTTTCTTAAACATGTTAACTTCGTGACAAATGTAATTATGCCTATACCATTGGTAGTTAATTTCTCGATGGCAATAAATAGAGGTCTCATTTGTGTTCCTAAGAGCGATGTGGATTTACAAGTATGTGCAGACATCTTATTTCTCCTGTCTTGTCTGTAGGCAAGCAGATATCATGGTTGTATAAAGTTCAATGTCTTTATGCAAACATTTCCGCTGTTGCCAAATTACCCGTTCATTGATTCACGTGAGCCAATTAACCGGCTACTTAATACACTATCTATATTCTGCTTCATCCTCAAAAAAAGGAATCCACCTATAAATTCTATGGAACAGATACCCATATCAGATGAAATGTAAGCAAGGTCTATTCCCATTACAAGCTCCATGATTACAGCAAACATAATCTTGCTTTTTATGTCAAGCTCAATTTCTGCAGGCATTTCTCAGTAGCAAGATGAGACTGTTCAAAAACCTGCAAATACTAGGCTGCTTTCCCTGCCTTTTTAGAAAAAAGCAGGTCGAGATGGTTACAGACTATCTTTTTCTGACATATTTAGAAGATATTTAGTCTCGCAACCAGAGATTAATCATATAATATTTACTTACGTTATTGATCGGTTCTATTAGTCACAAGTTAGCCAGTCACAAGTTATCACAAGTTATCACAAGTTAGCCACAAGCCAGCCACAAGTTAGCCTTGGCAAGCCCAGTTTAGATAGTTCAAAATCTCCCTACCGGATTCCCAACCTATGGCCAGCAATATCCTTGATCTAAGATTCTTGATAATCTTAGCTTTCCTTTTTTGAGCTACGGCGTTGCTGACCTTCAGATGTGCGGCAAAATCACTTATCGTCCGGAAGGATGCCATTGATTCATATTCTTTATACTCTTGAGTCTTGAAGATTTCTGCTTTTATGGCGGGCTCGAGGCCTTCTATCTCTAAGGTGTTTTGCAGGCACATCAATTCCTTGATCATCTCATCTTCGCTGCAAAGTGAAGCATAGAGTTCTTTTTGCTCCGATTTGGATCGATAGTGCTTACGGAGCAAGTTATGCGTCACCTGTCTAAGCCAGGTATTCACGTCCTGGATGTAATTTTTGGATGCAAGTAAGAGATAGATGGCTTCCTGGGAGATGTCGGCCGAAAGCTCCGGATCCTGCGTTTTAGACAAGGAATAATGAAGGCAGATTTTGTGGTAATACTCAAACAGGTCTTCGATTGCCTTTTGATATGCCGAGCCTATGTATTCCTGCCTTTGGTCGGTAAACTGCTCTGCTACCGAGTCTTTTATCGCCCGGATAAGGAGGGTATTTGCAAGGCCGTCTGCTATATTCAAGTAACGAAAGCTCTGCCGGCTCTCATCTTTGATATAGCCTATTAGCTCAGTGTAGCTTTCTCTGTTTAATGATTGCGCAGCGTTTTGGTGCATTTTTATTCTCCCTTGCTCTGATATCTTTCATGGTTTTCAAGTTATATGTGCTTGAGTTATTTGTCAACTTCAAAATCTTTTGGCATTTTCCTATTACCTACCAGGCGGCGGCAGCGAAACTCTCCTTACCCTTATCGGTGCTTGCCCAATTATTCGATAGGGGTTTAACGCCGCTCCCATTCAAGTTATCATTCCACTGATCAGGCGTTAAGACTTCTCTTTAATCCATCGGCGCAGAAAGCATTCTGGGTAAACGATAAAAGCCCAGAGAATTCTCTGGGCTTTACTTATGGTCACTTGATGCTATTTCATCAATAACATCTTCGAGCTAAGGGTATTGTTTGGCGTAGTTAACCTGTAGAAGTAAACGCCGGTAGCGACATTTCTATTACCATCATCCTTGCCATCCCAAACCACAGTATACTTACCACCATGCAAGCTATTGTTCGACAGAGTTTTTGCTTTCTGTCCCCTAACATTGTAAACTTCCAGTTTGCACATAAGAATCAGGCTTTCAGTTTAGTTCAGCTTTAGCTTAGCTTCCCAATGCGCAGCGTTTATATCAATAACTAAGCTATGCATCAAGAGCTATTCATCCAACTATTCATCCAAGTAAGCTTTGAAATCAAAACTCCCGGCTATCTGATCAGCGTTACCTTTTTGCTCAGGCTATGCCTGCCATTGATCGAGAGATTAAGGAAGTAGATCCCGCTGGCGCAGCTCTTGCCATTTGCATCTTCGCCATTCCAGGGGGTGAGTTGTTCGTCTTTCCTCTTGGGATCAAGCGCGATGCTTTGCACTTTTTGGCCCTTGAGGTTATAGATATTGATGCAGGCAGTGTGAATCGTCTCTTGCTTGTTTTCAGCAAAGGCTGAGAGGCCGATTTTGATATTGGTGAAAGTGTTGAACGGATTGGGATAGGAAGAAAGCTGGAGGACAGGAAGAGCGGGAGCTACGGGATCGTCAATGCTCACCCAGGGTCTGGAGTCATACTCGTAGCAGCCCATGTCTATGCGATCGTTCCAGATGCGATGGTTACCCGCCAGATCATAGGGGGGCAGGTTCAATCCGGTGGTATCGCGAGTTCCCGCATCTATGCAAGGAGAACCCTCTGAGAGGCTGTAATAAAGCGGATCATGGATATCAAAGCCTCCGGCAAAGCGGGGATCGCCGCTAATGCTGGTAGGCAAGAAGTTGATGGTATTACCCGGCACCAGGAAAGGCAGGATGCCCGCTACACCATCTTTGATTAGGGAGTGGTCGATGCTGATATTGGTGTGTTCGTAAGGGTTGCCATCCATGGGATTCACCTTGATCTGATATGGAGTATCGTTATCGAAGATGCAATTGACGATATTTACCTCTCCATTTACCTTCAGCGTGTAAGCATCTCCCTGGTTACCTGCAAAAGTGCAATTAGTGAAGTCCATCCTGGGATTGTTTGAGGAGCCAACAAGGATCATATTATCATGGGAGGAGATATTGGCAAAGAGG
>JAJBBD010000082.1 GCA_020532355.1 Candidatus Cloacimonadota bacterium
AAACAGGCGTCGAGGTATTTAAGTTATGTCTAAGAAGTTCCTCCAGCGGCATAACAAGGCATTGGCGGAGATCGCATCCAAAACGATCTCCGTCTTGCCTTTTATAGACGATAATCCTGAAGCCAAGACTGAGCGCATCAGAAGAACCACCGGAGAAGGTTGGGATGCTTTCTCGTTCTTCTGCCATACCTATTTCCCGCATATCTTCCCACTACCTTTCTGCCCAGCGCACGAGACTATGTTCGATGAGACTGATAAGGGCTCAGGCATCATCGGCATAACAGGCTTTCGTGGGCTGGGCAAAACGGTACTCATGGGAGTAGTCTATCCTATCTGGAGAATCATCAAAGGCGAACGCTATGTGATCCATACTGCAGCAGACGTAGATCTGGCACAGGAGCGCACAGCGTTTACCTTGCATGAGCTGCAGAACAATAAGCGGCTCACTATGGACTATCCTGAGCTGCATCCTGTGGATGCCTTCGATCTCGACTTCTATCTCAAGAACAAGGCAAGGATCAGAGCCAGAAGTATCAAGCAATCTCATAGAGGAACTATTAATCCCAAGACAGCTAAGCGGCCCGGACTGATTGTCTGTGATGATATCGATAAAGAAGAGAACATGGGCAACCAGTCCATCGGCAAGAGACGTATGGAGAAGATCTCCCAGGAGCTTGCCGGAGCTCTATCACCCGATGGCAATGGCAAGATCGTCTGGCTCGGTAACCTAGTGCATCCCAACTATGCGATCTGCCAGTTTCAGGAGCTCATATTAAGCGAAATGCTGGCAGATAATCCCGATCTGGACACAAGATACCAATCGGTACTGAAAACGCACCAGAAAGCGATTTTGCGCTTCTCACTCGAAGATATGCAGGGCAAGTCCACCTGGGAGGCTCAATACCCCACTGCCACTCTGCCAAGCTTACGAGCCAAGTTCGGGCAAACCGGATATCAAAGAGAGATGCTGGGACAGCCTGTAATCGAAGGAAACATCTTCAAGAACCACTGGTTCACCAAGTTTAGAACACTACCGGAACCATCCCAGATGAAGCGGGTCTGGCTCTATGCCGATCCTGCTTGGGGAGAGAAGGGCTGTTACAAGGCTGTTATCTCCATTGGTTACGATGGTAACAGGTTCTATGTGATCCACGTCTGGATACGTCAAACTGAGAACACCAAGTTCTTCAGATACTACTACGATGCCTATCAGGAGTTAGATAGAATCTACGGAGTGAAAGCCCGGGCAGCCTGTGAAACAACTTACGGGCAAGCTCGTATCCTGGCCGACTTCGATCGGTGGGCTACGGATATCAATCTACCTCCGATAAGCCACCGCATCAAGCGTATCGATAACAAGGATAACAAGAACCTGCGTATAGAGAGAACAGAGACCATCATCGAGACTACCAAGATACTCTTTCCTGAAGGTCAAGATACACCAACCCTGATCTCTCAGTTCCTCACCTATCCTGATGGCTTTATCGATGGCTGTGATGCCCTGGCAGGATGTCTGGAGAGGTTCTCTGAATATGATATCGGCAGGAATAGAGTGAAAGTCCGGAGGTTCAGCTTCTGATGAACTACTATGATAAGCTCATGCTTGAGTATTACCGGGTCCTGAATAATGCCTGGAAATCCGAAATCAAGGATGCAGCCAGGCTTGCCATCCAGATGATGAGTGACATGCCAAGAGCCGAGAAGATCAACAAGAACGCCATAGATAAGCTTATGGGTATCATCAATACCCAGTTGGGAGATGACTTCGCAGCACTGGTCAATGAGCCCACCAAAGCGATAATAGACCGCTGTGTGCGGCTCGGACTCAAGGACACGCAAGTACAAGCACCAACTAAAACCAACATCGGGCTCTGGGGCATCGAAGATCAGCACTTATCATCCACCATCCAGAAGCAGCAGTTGTTCTGGATCGGGAATCACTTCGAAGCTGATGTCAGGCAGAACTTCGCAGACACCCTCTCCAAAGCTATCGAGCAAGGCTATACCAAAGAGATGCTTGCCGATACCCTCAAAGACCAGTTCAATGACCTTGCCAACCGATCATCCCACTACTGGCAGGGACTAGCAGAGCATACCGCACTGAGAATCAGAGAGTTCGGGAGGCTGCAAGGCTACAAGAAAGCCAAAGCCAGATACTATAAACTGGTAGTGATCCTGGATGACCGCACTAGCGACATCTGCCGGGCTCTTGCTGCTCAGGATAAAGTCTACCCGTTAAACGATGCTCTGGAAGTGATGGACAACCTGATGGCTCTGGATACCAAGTCCAGCAGTCTGGATGATGCCAGAGACTATATCAAAGCACTTGCACCGTGGGTCAAAGACGATCAGATCGAATACGACTCAGAGATGAACCCGGTTGGGGTCTCAGGAACGCATACTCCCTTCCCACCGTTTCATTGGAAGTGTAGGACAAATTCTATTGCTATACACTGAAAGGTAATATTGAATATTAATATATTCACATAAAATATAAACCGCCAACATCAATGAAATAAACAATCTTTCTTTTTTGGACGATATCTCGCTATGTCTATAACTCAAACTTATAGCTGTTAGTATTATTGTTCAATAGCTTGTTATCATTATAGACATTCTGAAGATTATTATTATCACTAAAGGATAGCTTTGTCCAAACTGTTTTTCCAGTAAGCTCTGTAGTGTCCTTAGTCGTTGATATCCCATATGGTAATGAGAAGCCCATCAAATTAGTTAGTATAAAACGGTCATGAAAATCTGGCCAGATATACACATGAGCTTTATTATTGGTATTATAGCCTTGAAGTTTGTCTCTGAAAATGTTTTCCCAATACTCTCTTGATTGTCTTTCCTTTTGAGCTCCACTACCAGTATAACAGACTCTGTGTATATTTATCTCACTGCAATTATTATTATCGTTACATATAGAGAATATCTTAAAAAAATCCTCGTAATCATGCCTACTCGGGTCTAAATGTGGGTCGATAAAATTTATCGATTTTGATGTTTCGAGTAGCAGCTTTAGCGCAGCTATAAAGTGGTCAATACTACGTTCTAATCTTATTGAACTTCTTTCTTTATTCAACCATTCAGATTTATGTAATGAAGCCATATCGTTAACATTTATATTCCCTACCACTGTGACAGCATCTTGAATCGTGCTTTTTTGACAATTGGAAAATACTTCGTAGTCATCACTATGAATCAATAACACGTTGTCAAGAAAGCAACCAGTCTTTTTTTGCTTTGCTTTGGTACTATGATTTAATGTATGCAGCCTACCCTGCTTCCTCAGCTTTTCAATGACCTCTTTAGCATGTCGATGAGATCTCGTGTTTCCGGATTTTGCATATTCTAGCACCGCTTTGGTGCAAGCGTAGTCAGGAGTATCACAAACGACACAAAAATCAAAGAGCATTTTTTTCAAATGGTACAGGTTGACATTGGGTATAGAATCAAAATCTATAGCAAATACGCATGGAAGTAGAACTGCCTTTTCAAGAAGTGGTCTCAAAACAACTCCTCTAAGCCCTCTTCAAAAAAACCCCCTGGCCATGACCTAATCAAATCTCCATTCTTATCAAGTGGCATCTCAATTATACGACTTGACGATCCATCGGGTTGAACAAACAATACGCATACATCATCAGGTTTGAGAGGGAATAAACACTTCGGTAAATCTCCATTTGTTGTTTGCCGAATACGTTTCATTACTCTAAGCAGTATATGCTCACTATGTGTTTCGATTAAAAAACGATTCTTATTGGGTCCCATTGCTGTTTCAATAAATACATCGCTTAAATCAGATTGTAGTGCAGGATGTAAGTGGATTTCTGGTTGTTCGATAGCGATTGTTGCGTCTTTGTTAGCATATGAGTAAGCAAGGACAGGAAGTACTTGGCTGATTCCAACACCTATATCTCTATGACTTACTACTGTATCTGATCTTTTGTCAATCATGACTAACTCTGGAATTTTTTCAATCTTTGCTGTGTGTATCGCGTCAATAATTTTCTGTGCTTCAAGCTCTGAATCCTTAATAATCGGACATCCACCGGTTGGGCTTTCCTGATCATATGTTATATCGAAATCCAAATCTATTTGATCAATCCCCACAGTAAGGGTATCATAAATTTGATCAATATCAATCAACTCTCTAAGGGCAAGCTCATATGGTGTTTGAAGTCTATCATTAGATGAAAGCCACTTGTTTACTTTTCGTCGAACATCTTCATCTTTTCGTATGATATCCCAGGCA
>JAJBBD010000083.1 GCA_020532355.1 Candidatus Cloacimonadota bacterium
ATCCAAAGATATTGAGCTTGCACAAGCGGAATTCTATGTACAAGATAGAATCTACAAGGACATCAGCTTGTTTATGGCGATCTTCGTGGTCATCATCGCAGTTATGGGTGTATATGCCGTAAGCTCGGTTAGTATCCATGCACAGATGAAGGATATCAGCATTCGCAAGATTTGCGGGGCAGAATTCTCAGATCTCTTCCGGCTATACCTGAAGAAATACATCTATCTCTATATTTTGGCAGCCATCCCGGGAATGTATCTGGCACACAATCTAATCAGCCTCTATGCAGACAGATTTGCTATGCAAAACAAATTTGCCTTGATCGCTTTTCCGGCGGCAATCATCATCATGATTCCGATTGTGTTCATTCCATTATACTTAAACATTCTAAAGGCGTATAAAGCGGATCCAACTCGCTATCTGCAAGCGGATTAAGGAGAGAAGATGATAGAGCTTAAAAATCTGAGTAAGATATACTGTACAGATACCATTGAGACTACAGCCCTAAACGAGCTTAACCTACACATCAAAAAAGGCAGCTTCATTGCCATCAAGGGCCCCTCAGGATGTGGTAAGACCACTCTTCTGAACATTATGGGGCTTATGGACAAACCCAGTAAAGGGGAAATGGTTATTGTTGGGAAGAATACAGCACATCTTAGTGAAAAAGAGCGAAATAGGTTACGGCGCAAGACCATTGGCTTTCTCTTTCAAAAGTTCAACCTAATCGCATCGCTTTCCGTGTTCGAAAATGTAGAGCTGCCCCTCTTATATGAGAAAGTGGATAGTGCTACACGCCGAGAAAAAGTGATGACAATACTTAAGCAATTGGGAATGGAAGCCCGAAAAGACCATTTTCCCCATCAGCTTTCCGGAGGACAGCAGCAAAGAGTGAGCCTTGCCCGCTGTGTTATTAATGATCCGGAGCTGATATTAGCAGACGAACCCACCGGCAATCTGGATAGTCGTAATGGCGAGGAAGTAATGCAGCGGTTAAAAGACTTGCACAAAAGCGGTAGAACCATCGTGATGGTAACGCATGACGATAAATATGCAAGCTATGCCGAACAGATCATTCACTTGAACGATGGCATGATAATGTAAGCCAAGCGGGATTGATTTATCCCTTCACCAGCTCTTCCAACATTCGACTTGCTACATTTTGCCCAAAGATTTCTGGGTGTGCAGGAGGCTCCACAAAATTTCTCATCGCTTTCGGGAAGCTGCTGTCTTCAGGTGGCAAAAGCATATTCCAGCCGCTCTCGACCGTTTCCACCCACTCTGTTTCCGGCCGCAGAGTAACGCAACGCTTTTTTAGGATATAGGCTTCTTTTTGGATGCCACCGCTATCGGATAGCATCATGGCGCAATTATCCATCAGCATTAAAAAATCCAGATATGCCTGAGGAGCCACAAAGTGAATGTTATTAAACTGGTTTTTGGAGAGGCGTTGCAGCATCTTTCTGGTGCGGGGATGCACCGGGAAAACAATGTGGGTATCCAATGTATCCAGTGATCTTAGTATATGTTCAAGTTTCTGTGGATCGTCTACGTTATAAGGCCGATGCAGAGTCAAGAGGAAGTATGCTTCTTCGGAATTCAATTTTAGCTCTTGCAGAACTCGCGATTCTTTGCGAGCCTTAGTTATGCCAAAGGCAAGGGAATCCACCATGATATCGCCCACCAGGCGGCATTTGTTGCTCAACCCCTCTTTGGCGGCATTTTCCATCGCTTTTTGAGTGGGGGCAAGCAGGATATTGGAGATATGATCGGTCGCTATGCGATTTATTTCCTCCGGCATGCTACGGTTAAAACTTCTAAGACAGGCTTCTACATGTGCTGTTTTGATGCCCAGTTTTACCGCTGCCAATGCTCCTGCCAGCGTTGTATTGGTATCGCCATACACGATTACCAGGTCTGGCTTTTGGCTTTGAAGAATGGGCTCTACCAGAGCCAATATTTCTCCGGTTTGAACGCCTTGAGTTCCCGAGCCCACGCTTAGGTTATAGTCTGGGGCGGGGATTTCCATATCTCTAAAAAAAACTTCATTCATCTGCAGATCATAATGCTGTCCGCTATGAATTATTTGCTCTTCGATGCCTGCGGCTCTTATTACCCTGGAAAGCGGTGCCAGTTTTACAAATTGAGGTCGCGCTCCAACTATCTGAATTATCTTCATGGTTTCTCCGTTATCGTTTGATGGGTAAGAAGACCGATTCAATGTCTGCTGCCATCGTATTTCCATAATAGTCACTTGTTTCTTTATGAAGCACAAGTTTGTAGGATCGGTAATTTACTAGTTCATCTCTTGGTTTCAAGATTATTTTCCTACCAAGATTGGCCTCCACTGCCAAGGGTATTTCTTGCTTAGATTCAGAAGCAATCAGGCTAACGTGAAGATTATCTGATGTAACAATCTCAGAAAACACAAGCTCGATAGTGGGCTGGAGGCTGTTTACTGTTGCACCGTTCCGAGGTAGTATAGATACAAGAGATACTGCACTGGTATCGGAAAAGACTCTGGGGTTGAACTGCAATCCGCTCATTGGGCTGATATTTCCTTTAAGATCAGTTAAGTTGCGCATATTAAGATCGTAGGACGAGGAATCGGGCTTGGCGATTAGCATGCGCAAGATATTACCTTCCAAATGACGTTTTAATATGCTTAGTGAATTTTCAGAGTCTCTTTGGAGTAATTCCACATATTCAACGTTGCTAATGGGTTCGCTAAGTTCCACTTCCAGTTCTTGTGGCGATATGTGCCGTATTTGTCTTATTTGAGCCATCGAGGTATCCGCATAAGCAAGAGAGATGTCCATTGTGCTTCTATTATCGGCTTTACATAGCTTCTCAAAGAACGGCTCTAGTGTGGTATCGTATCTGTTATTAAGATTTTTATCTATGTATGTGCGTAATTGATACTCAGCAGGGGTTAAATTGAGTAATTCGTAACTGCTACCCTGCAGTTCATCCATCATTACCAAAAGCGAATCGGCTGAAAACACAGAAAGCTTTACTTTCGCCCCATTATCGGCTTGATCTTCATAGTTGATCAGCCCAGAGATACTTGCTGTGGCAGGATTTCCATGTTTAAAAATAAGGGTATAGGGACGCTCTAACTCATTTCCTCGCAGATCCTTAATTCTGGTACTGAGTGTTATGTAGTAAAAACTATTGTCTTGCAGGTCTTCACGAATCTCGATTTTCAGTGTTGAGCGGGATAGGTAGATGCGGCGGTTTGTGATGGGAGGATAGAAGTAAACTGAATTTGTAAGCGTACTCTTATCCATGTTTTTCGAAAAGTCTACTTCAATTACTTTGCTGGAGATATCACCAAACTCTGCCGGATTGGTAGATAGTATAGAGGGCTTTTCGGTATCTTCAGCGCCTCCAGTTGGATTACGTTTGCTGCCACACCCGCTAAGCATAAACAGGCAAAATACTACAATTACTAAGCAGATATTTCTCATAAGTTTTTTCTCAAAATGTATTTTCCCAAAGGATCATACTCCAGATTTACCAGTTCACCAGATCGGATGAGGGGCAAGTTGCTATTGATCTGAGTGTGTTCAATCAATGCTATGGAAAACTCTCTACTACCCAAAGATGCGATAGTTAAACTTATTCCATTTATAGCAATAGAGCCTTGCGGAATAAGCAGTTGTCTATCCTGGTGATGTAGCTCGTAATGATAGTAGAATGTATTACCATGCTGTTCTTTGCGCAAAAACTTTGCAGTTCTGTCCACATGACCCAGCACCCAATGTCCATCTAAGCGGTCACCCAGCTTCAAAGCGCGCTCAAGATTTAGAATTGTATCGTTTCGCCAAGTTTGAGCATTGCTTTTTTGTAGCGTTTCGTGCATTACTTGGACTGTAAATGAATCTAAATCCAATTCTAACACAGTTAAACAGATGCCATTACAGGCTATGGAAGAGCCGGGTTTTATGTCATTGAACAAATCTGGACGTTTGATTTGAAAATATTTGCTACCATTATCGGTTCTAATAGAGATGATTTTTGCTGTACTTTCAATAATTCCCGTGAACATAACTATACGCTGTAACGCCTTGCCCAAGCGCTTCTTAGGGTGTTGCTGCTACTGTACTCTAAATCGCCGCCAAAAGGTATACCGGTTGAAAGCCGGGTAATACTGATTTCTCGCTTTTTGAATATCTCCCAGATATAGTGAATAGTAGCTTCTCCTTCTGCCGATGGTTTGAGGGCAAGAATTATTTCTTTAGGTTTTACTTCCTCTACACGGCGAGATAGTTCTTCGGAATGAATTTCACGAGGTCCAAAGCCATCGATTGGTGAAAGCAAATGCCCTAAAACAAAGTATAAACCTCGATATTCATTCATTCGTTCGATAATCGGTATATCGGAACTGTGTTCTACAATACAAATCTTATCGAGGTTTCGATCTGGAGACGAACAGATTGGGCAGGGATCACTTTCGGAAAGCATCAGACATCGTGAACAGGGTTTGAATGTTTCCACTGCAGTTTTGATATTTTCTGCTAGCTCCAAAGCAAAGACCTTATCTCCCCCTAACAAGTGCCAGGAAAGACGCTCTGCGGTCTTT
Source organism: Candidatus Cloacimonadota bacterium (assembly GCA_020532355.1). Classification (NCBI taxonomy): domain Bacteria; kingdom Pseudomonadati; phylum Candidatus Cloacimonadota; species Candidatus Cloacimonadota bacterium. The sequence goes on from JAJBBD010000083.1 coordinate 4,587, forward strand.
TTGCCAATTCCGGGAAAACGGGATAGGCTTTCGATGAGTTTTTCCAGAATATCGCTATTATACATTTATTCTTAGAATAATCCGGGAATCTTCATGCCACCGGTGAGTTTTCCCATTATATCGTTACTTGCTTCTGCCACCTGTTTATGAGCCTCCTGAAGGGCTGCCAAGATGAGATCTTCTAACATCTCCACATCTTCCGGATCTACTGCTTCAGGATCAATCTTAATGCTCTTTATCTCGTAAGATCCAGACATACCAACCTTTACCATGCCTCCTCCAGAAGATACTTCAAACACTTTATTTTCAAGCTCTTGTTGAGATTTCATCATTTCCTGCTGCATCTTTTGAGCTTGCTTCATCAGTTGATTCATATTCTTTCCACCTTGTAACATGGGTAGCTCCTTTGCTAATATTTATCAGTATTCCAAAAGCTTGTATTATCAGATTTAGTCAAGAGCTAAATTGGCATTTGATTATTTTGAGAGTTGGCAAGTTGAGTTCACATTGAGTAAAATGTACGCAGTTTATTTGTAACAGAGCTTTCCCAAGCTCCAAAAGTAGAAGCGCCAGCTTGAAACCTTATTGTAGATTCTGCATACTTCCGCATTATGAAACGCCAAGCTGGAGTTAACTATCCTAATGCAGAAAGTTATGTTTACTCATAGTCTTTTCGTTTGCCATTCCCTGATG
>JAJBBD010000084.1 GCA_020532355.1 Candidatus Cloacimonadota bacterium
CCCGGTTATGTCTAAGAAGTTCATTCAGCGACATAACAAGGCATTGGCGGAGATCGCTTCAAAAACGATCTCCGTCTTGCCTTTTATATACGATAATCCTGAAGCCAAGACTGAGAGGATAAGACGAACCACAGCCGAGGGTTGGGATGCCTTCTCGTTCTTCTGTCATACCTATTTCCCGCATATCTTCCCACTACCATTTTGCCCAGCACATGAGACTATGTTCGATGTGACTGATAAGGGCTCAGGCATCATCGGAATCACAGGTTTTCGTGGGCTGGGCAAAACGGTACTAATGGGAGTGGTCTATCCCATCTGGAGGATAATCCGAGGTGAACGCTACGTGATCCATACTGCTGCTGACGTAGATCTGGCACAGGAGCGCACAGCGTTTACTTTACATGAACTGCAGAACAATAAGCGACTCACTATGGACTATCCTGAGCTGCAGCCGGTTGATGCCTTTGATCTGGACTTCTATCTCAAGAATAAAGCCAGGATCAGAGCCAGAAGTATCAAGCAGTCCCATAGAGGTACTATCAATCCCAAGACTGCCAAGCGGCCCGGACTGATCGTATGCGATGATATCGACAAAGAAGAGAACATGGGCAACCAGTCCATCGGCAAGAGACGCATGGAGAAGATCACCCAAGAGCTTGCCGGAGCTCTCTCACCGGAGGGCAATGGCAAGATCGTCTGGCTCGGTAACCTGGTACATCCCAATTACTCCATCTGCCAGTTTCAGGAGCTCATATTAGGCGAAATGCGAGCAGATAATCCAGAATTAGACGTTACCTACCAGATTGTATTAAAGACGCACCAAAAGGCGATATTGCGCTTCTCTCTTGAAGATATGCAGGGCAAGTCCATCTGGGAGGAGCAATACCCTACTGCCACTCTGCCAAACCTGCGAGCCAAGTTTGGGCATACCGGTTATCAGAGGGAGATGCTCGGACAGTCGGTAATCGAAGGTAACATCTTCAAGAACCACTGGTTCACCAAGTATAGAACACTACCTGAACCATCCCAGATGAAGCGTGTCTGGCTCTATGCCGATCCTGCTTGGGGAGAGAAGGGCTGCTATAAAGCTGTTATCTCTATTGGCTATGATGGTAACAGATTCTACGTGCTTCATGTCTGGATACGTCAGACTGAGAATACCAAGTTCTTCAGATACTATTATGATGCCTATCAGGAGTTAGATAGAATCTACCGAGTCAAAGCCAGAGCTGCCTGTGAAACCACCTACGGACAAGCTCGCATCCTTGCTGACTTCGACAGGTGGGCTACTGATAACCATCTGCCACCGATATCTCACAGAATCAAGCGGATCGATAACAAGGACAACAAGAACCTGCGTATAGAACGCACTGAAACCATCATCGAAACTGCCAAGATTCTGTTTCCGGAGGGACAGGACACACCAACTCTCATAAGTCAGTTCCTCACCTATCCTGATGGCTATATCGATGGCTGTGATGCCTTGGCTGGATGTCTGGAGCGTTTCTCTGAATATGATATAGGCAGGAACAGAGTGAAAGTCCGGAGATTCTCCTTCTAATGAACTACTATGATCAGCTAATGCTGGAGTACTACCGGGTCCTGAATAATTCTTGGAAAACTGAGATCAGAGATGCAACCCGGCTTGCCATCCAGATGCTAAGTGACATGCCGAGAGCCGAGAAGATCAACAAGGACTCCATAGATAAGCTTATGGGCATCATTAATACCCAGTTGGGAGATGACTTCGCAGCACTGGTCAATGAGCCCACCAAAGCGTTAATAGACCGCTGTGTGCGGTTTGGACTCAAGGACACCCAAGTACAAGCTCCAACCAAGACCAGCATCGGGCTCTGGGGCATTGAAGACCAGCATCTCTCATCCACCATTCAGAAGCAGCAGTTGTTCTGGATCGGGAATCACTTTGAAGCTGATGTCAGGCAGAACTTCGCAGACACCCTCTCCAAGGCAATAGAGCAGGGCTATACCAAGGAGATGCTTGCCGATACCCTCAAAGACCAGTTCAATGATCTCGCCAACCGCTCATCACACTACTGGCAAGGACTGGCAGAGCATACAGCCCTGAGAATACGAGAGTTCGGAAGGTTACAGGGTTACAAGAAAGCCAAAGCCAGATATTACAAGCTCGTAGTGATCCTGGATGATCGCACTAGTGACATATGCCGGGCATTGGCTGCCCAAGATAGGGTCTATCCGCTAAACGATGCAATCGAAGTAATGGACAATCTCATGGCTCTGAATACGAAATCAAACAGCCTGGATGATGCCCGGGATTACATCAAAGCTCTGGCACCTTGGATCAAAGACGATCAGATCGAATATGACTCGGAGATGAACCCGGTAGGTGTCTCCGGAGCGCATACTCCGTTTCCGCCGTTTCATTGGAAGTGCAGGACGACAAGCTCTATTCTGTAAAAGAAATTGAGCCCGATTTATCAGATCGGGCTCAATATGGCAATGTGATCCCTATTTCATTAGCATTATCTTCCTGGTTGGTATGGCTCCGGATGCTTGCATTTTCACGAAGTATATTCCAGAGCTTACGTCACGCTGGTGCTTGTCTTTGCCATCCCACACTACTTTGTGGAATCCACGTAGCATTTCAGAATCGCATAGATCTTTTACCTTTTGGCCTTTCACGTTGTAAATGCCAACCTTAACCAAGCCATCCTTAGGTATGCTGAACGCGATCGTCGTGCTGGGATTGAAGGGATTTGGGTAGTTTGAACTGATGAGGGCTTTATTGGGAATCGGAATCATATCTTCTTCAGTTCCATTCAGCAATTCATCAAGCAGATCCCAGTGCTCCTGGTGTTTTGCTTTGAACACATTCCTATCGGGATAGATGTATTGAGTGTATTTGGTGCTGATGGGCTTCTTATTTTCGCTCATGGCAGCCAATTGCAGCACAATCTCCAGATTCATCACAGCGTGGAGAGAATCAACGGGACTTTCTGCATTAAGGATTCTCAGCTCAAGCAAGTCAATAGCTGTTTGAAAGGCTTCGGCTTGCAGACAGTTTTTAATCAGATAATCCTGCAAGTATTTGGTAAGAATGGGATTATCAGTATCGTATTGAGCAATCTTGGCCAATAAGTAGGATTCTGTTCCGGTGAGTGTAACGCCAGCTTGATCAGCAGTACGGTAATAGGCATCAAGGGCGTCATACAACAATTCAGCTTCGCTGATCTCATTCTCATTCAGAATCGTTTTATACGTATCATTGGCGGTCAGGTAATTCCCGGCTAGTTCCGCACTCATAGCCTGAGCCATCCTTTCGTTATTTTCCAAGTAAACGTTTGGCGAAGGATCGTAATAATTGCAGTAGGCGTAATCTGAAGGTGTGCCAGGACTGCTTATTTTTGCAACACTGTCCTCAAACCAATTGTAACTGGCATTAATGGGACTTTTAAATAGACCACCAACGTCCCAGTTTGCATCGAAATGAAAATCCAAACTTAGATTGAAGGGACCAGGATTCTTATGGTAGAAATCATTATGGCCTCCATACAGCTGGACTCGGGCTGTGTACGAAGACGTATCTTGGAACTTCAGATTTTCATATTCTGCCTGATACAGGTTTTTAGCTGCATTTCCCATATTCAATATCGAGCCGGCATGATTCAGGATTCCTGTATCTGTGTAGAATTTGTTATAGGCAACCCGTTGGTTTGAACCTCTGCTTTCAATCCCAATATCTCCCAAACTGAAGGTAGAATCGAAGATTCCTCCAGATTGGGCAGTTGATAGCTCTGTGCGGATACCAATATCGCAACTTGTAAAATCGCATTCCACAACCTTGGGAGAGGTCACTTCAAAATACGCCCCCAAGTCATTCTTAAAGAAAGTACAGTTTCGGATTAAAGGCGAATACTGAAGTCCTATAAAATGCATCCCAGTGCTGTTCTTGTTGAAGTGGCAGTATCGAATGGTGTCTCCCAAGGCTGGGTTTGATCCATTCGCTAATCCTAACCACAGATCTTCGAATACTACACCATGTAAGAATAGGTTGGCATAGGGATTATCATAGTACAATCCAATATTATCTGTCCCTGCGCCATAAAAACCCTTGTTGTCGGTTGACGCGGTAATTCTGATACTTTGGCCTGGTAGTTTGTTTGCAATCGATAATCCAACTCCATTTGTTGGAACATTGAATAGGCAATCGGCAAGCAGCACTTGGGAACCTAGCACCTCATTATAGTCAGCCCCAGAGATTGTAGTATTAGTCATAGTCACTATCCCGGCATTTGATATCCGCATTCCTTGCCAAGTTTCACCATCATCTGTTTTCTTAAGGATAGTGTTGGTAGCTGTGATACCAGAATCATCCACCAGCAAAATAGAATTATCACCCCAATTACAGGTAGCATTGTTGAATACAATAGCGCTTCCGTCTTCCAC
>JAJBBD010000085.1 GCA_020532355.1 Candidatus Cloacimonadota bacterium
CATCATGGTACTGTCCAAGTCCAACAAAGCAGATGTGTCTAACCATATCGTATTTTTCAACAATGTGATAGCATCAATTGTCCAAGTGAGCGCAATTTGAAGTTTTAAGTGAGGGTTTGCATGGGATCAGGTTGCAGGTGGCAGGTGGCAGGTGGTAGGTTGCAGGTGACAGGTTGCACGATGTTGCCTGATTACCGTATGAGTTCCGTAGGAACGATATTTCAGATAGCATCACGATCCCGACATGATGTCCTGAGTTCCATAGGAACGGCATTTCAGATAGCATGCGAATTACAACAAGCCAGAGAGAGGAACGGCATTTCAGATTGGAAACAGAGGTCAATCATGTTATCTGAAATACCGTCCCGATGGGACTCTGGCGGATTTCTTGCTTGTTATGCTATCTAAACCCCAATGAAAGGGCTTTCACCACAGTGAATGAAAACCGGGTGAGGATTGCAGACGTCCTCGTCTGCACAAGCAGCGAAGCTGCTTTCTTTTCTCGGCCTGCGGCCTCGCTCGACACGAGACGTGTCGAATCCTCTGGTTTTCATGTAAAATACCGTCCCGCTGGGACTCCATCGGGGGTTTTCGGAGCGTGAGGGCTAGCTGAAATGTCGTCCCGATGGGACTCACCACGCCTTGCTAATGATCATTTGACCGTATCAACGGCACTTATCCTAAACTTTAACCGTCTTACAGAACAAAGAGGTGGGCCTTTCTGCCCACCTCAATATGTTCAGATTATCTGGTCACTGCCCGGAATTACGATGCAAGCCCTGCATCCTTTCTTTCAACACTTTCCAGGTGATTCTATCCTCTCCACTGCGCAGGCCGGCCACTGCCTCACGTTCGGATTCTCGATAAAACTTCACTGCCACAATCCGGTAAAACATGGATGGGCGGAAGAGTGCCACAAATGTGTGGGTGTAACTGGTTTCCGGCACAAAATTCAGGAAATAATAGTAGTTCGCATCTTCGTAAGGCGTCTCGTTGTAAAGCACGATATAGCCATCCGGAGCGATGGGGCTGCCATAGATAGTCTCAGTTACGGCTTCCCAAGTGATGATGGCGTCATTACCCAATATCTGCACCGTAGGTGGAGTAACCGCTGCCGGAGGCACATACTCACCGGTGCCGCGTAAACCAATGGCGAGTACTGGCAGATTGTCAGCATCGCTATGGATATAAATGCTATCGCTCACCGCGCCGCTGGCCAGGGGAGCAAAGGTCACATTCAGAATCGCGGTTTCATCCGGAGCCAGCACAATGGGCAGTGCTGTATCAATCAAAGAAAAGGCTGAAGTTCCTGCCAGATAGGACACGCTCGTTATATTCAGCGCAGCCCCGCCGGAGTTTTTAACTTCAATACTCTGTACTGCAGATACATCACCAAGATAAACCACACCATAATGTAAGCTGGCAGCACTCAGCAGTTCTATCTCCGGCACGCTTGCGATCACCGTAATGTAATCTGTCTTCTGTTCGGTATCCTCCAAGTCAAAGAGACCCTCCACGGTCAAACTCACACTGTAAACCCCTGGTTGGTTGTATGTGTGTAAAGGGTTCTGTTCGCTTGATGTGCCGCCATCGCCAAAATCCCATTGCCAGGCTGTGATCCCCCCGGTTCCGGGTGTGGAGAGATCCGTGAATTGCACTGCCAGAGGCTCTAAACCGCTGATTAAGTTCGCACTGAACTCGGCAAGCGGAGCCAACGGATCGCTGACGATGGAAAAGACTCCTGCAGATATAGCGGTGATGTTGTTTTCATTATACTTACGGATCCGCACTTTAGCCTGATCCGTAGTAATGGCCGGTACCAGCCAGTCGAAACGTCCCACCGAAGCCGGATATGGCTGACTCATTATGGATTGCCAGCTTTGTCCGCCATTGCTGCTGTAATCCAGCACAACGTGGCTTACATCAGTTGTTACATTCCACAAAATTGGATAAATGGATGTACTCATCATTTGCTCACCACCATTTGGACTTTGCAAAACAATCTGGGGTCTGATGCTGAAGTATTCGGCGTTCTGATCTGACACATTTTGAAAATTGGCATCGGATATCCTCACCATGCAGCTATTTGAAATGGCGGCAGGTACCGTCCAGTTGTAGCTGGTATTTGAAGCAGATAATGAAGACAAAATCTGTTGCCAGTTAGCTCCACCATTAATTGAGTACTCCAGTTTGACGTGTGATATGTTGCCGAAATCCCAGCTAATTGTGCGCAGAGCACCTGTGGCATAGATATCGCCACCACTTGGGTTTAACAGATCTAACTTAGCAATGGTAAACGGATTGTCGCTCCAGTCGTAGATGCTTGGATTTTCCGAATCAGATATCCTCAGATAGCATGAAGTAGAAAGTGTATCAGCGACAGTCCAGTTAAATGTAGCAGGATTACTCGGCAAGTTTTCGGCTATACAGTACCAATTGACTCCCCAGTCATAACTAACATCGATGTTTACACTATTGACCTGGTTTGGTAGCCAGGTGATTTCATACGATCTGCCTTCATGAAGCTTAAGATCTGTACTTTGAGGTGCTATTAACTGTAATGAGGGTGGATTTCCGGTGCTAAGTGAGAAAAAGCCATCGCTTGTGTCGAACCATGAATCGGGATCTGACGCAGATTCTAAGCGAATCAAACACTGCTCAGAGCTCACCGGCAAAGCCAACGTACTGAAACAGCCTAATGATCCGTTTACGGGTTCCGTATTGAGATTGAACCAGGATGCTCCTCCATCGTATGAAAACTTGATGTTTATGGGTGTTGGGAACGATTCTGCATCCCAATAGATGGTTTGTTGGCTTGAAGCTCTCCAGATTTCACCGCCATTTGGTGACAGCAATTGCAAACTGGTATCTCCATACTTGGCGATAAAGATGTCACTATTTCCACTACTAGTCAGCGACGTAGTGCCAAAGCTGAAGCTACCGATGAAGGAACCCGTAACATATATATTGCCCTTGCTGTCCATACCGATGGCACTACGGTAGTCAGAGTAACAACTACCTGCTTTCATGACCCAAAGCCAGCTCCCCGTGCTGTCCAGTTTAGCCACGAAATTGTCACTAGCCCCACTACTAGTCAGTGTGGTGCTGCCAAATGTGGCAGTGCTCTGAAAATATCCCGTTACATAGCTATTGCCGGAGCTATCAACGGTGATACCGTAGCCATAGTCAGAGCTCGAACCACCCGCTTTTTGGGCCCAGAGCCAGTTGCCGCTGCTATCCATTTTTGCCACGAAGATGTCGCCATACCCACTACTACTACTAGTTAGTGTCGTTGTGCCAAAGTGGGCAGTGTACAGAAAAGATCCCGTTACATAGCTGTTGCCGGAGCTATCAACGGCGATACCGTAGCCGTAGTCAGAGCTCCTACCACCCGCTTTTTGTGCCCAAAGACAGTTGCCATTGCTGTCAATTTTTGCCACAAATATGTCTTCATACCCACTACTGGTAAGTGTGGTGCTGCCAAATGTAGCAGTACCGAAAAATTTCCCCGTCACATAGCTATTACCGGAGCTATCAACGGCGATACCGTAGCCATAGTCATAGTTCGAACCACCCGCTTTTTGGGCCCAGAGCCAGTTGCCATTGCTGTCAATTTTTGCTACGAAGATGTCTGTATTCCCACTGCTGTTTATGGTTGTGCTGCCAAATGTAGCAGTGCTCTGAAAAGATCCCGTCACATAGCTATTGCCAGAGCTATCAACGGCGATACCGTAGCCATAGTCATAGTTCGAACCACCCGCTTTTTGTGCCCAAAGCCAGATGCCATTGCTGTCAATTTTTGCTACGAAGATGTCGTAATCCCCACTACTGGTAAGTGTAGTGCTGCCAAAGACGGCAGAGTCTGAAAAATTTCCAGTTACATAGCTATTGCCGGAGCTATCAACGGCGATACCGTAGCCGTAGTCATAGCTCGAGCCCCCCGCTTTTTTTGCCCAGAGCCAGTTGCCGTTGCTATCCATTTTAGCTACGAAGATGTCGCTTTGCCCACTACTGGCCAGTGTAGTGCTGCCAAATACGGCAGTGCCTTCAAAACTTCCCGTTACATAGCTGTTTCCATTGCTATCGGTGGCGATGCTTTGTCCATAATCGTAACTTATCCCGCCAGCCTGATTAGCCCAGAGCCAATCCTCAGTCTGTGCAAATAGATGAAATCCCAAAAACATGGCTATCAAACTGACTATGGCAATCTTGAGTACCTTCATTTGTTCCTCCTTAAGAACGCTTGTTCCTCAATATTTTATATTTAACACGCTATTCATCAATTCGGGGTTCTGTTGATGTAATCCCTGTCCCTTGTTCCATGCGTCATATCCCTTTCCGTCTGCAGCTTCTACTTCAAGAATAATATCATCTGTTGGCATCATTTATTGTGGGCGATTTGTTGTCAAGAACATTTGGTTCCGGGTTTTCTTTTCCGTTATAAACCCTCACTGAAAACTTCAATTTTCATCACCGAAAACTTCAAATCGGGAAAATGGGCTTCTATAGCGGTCATTCTCTTACTGGTTTTAATCACCGTTTCTTCAAATTTAATCACCACTTCTTCAATTTTCATCACCGAAAACTTCAAGCTTTAATCACTGAAAACTTCAAGCTTTCATCATCGAAAACTTCAAATGGGTTGTGGGATAAAAAATATCGTGGGGAGCACCGGGCGGTGTCCCCACGACTCGGAGGGCATTCTATGTAGGGTCTGTAGGCTGTATGCAAGGTGAGATTTGACTGGATTTCTGTCAATGAAGATTCTTGCACATTCTTTATCATATTGAGCGGAAAGGACTTGACCACGGTTGCGAGAGGTGTACAATAGACCCATAAATCAACAGTCGGGTAACCGAGAAGGAGATCAAGATGACCAAGCAGAACAAGAATCGCAAAGAGCAGGCAATGCTGGAGCAGATGGTAGAATCAGGCAGCCAGATAGTATTCATGAGAGAAGATGGAACTGACCAGACAATTGAAGAGATTATGGATTCTAAG
>JAJBBD010000086.1 GCA_020532355.1 Candidatus Cloacimonadota bacterium
AGTTTTGCTTTGTTTAGGATTTTCATAGGTATCTCCTATTTTGGATAGTCCTATTTTTTAAATTAACAATAAATCTATAAAAATACTAAAATCAGAAGAGATGATACTTGTCTATCTTTTTTTTATTTTGTTCTTACCAAACGGAAGCCAACAAACTGATATCCACGATTTGGATCGCCCTTATCGCGCCACAGGATATTCAAATTTCTGCCTTCACTATTCATTACATTACCCCCGCGAATGGTTTTTTGAGTTCCCGTATTCGGTCCATGAGGATTTACAAATGTGGGCAATGCGCGAATGTAGTTTGCATCGAACCAATCCCAAACCCATTCCGATACGTTACCAGTGCAATCGTAGAGCCCAAAATCGTTAGGATTTTTCAAGCCCGGTTGGCGCAGTTTACCGGCTGAGTTATCTCGATACCAGGCGATATCATCCGGATTATCCGATCCACTATAGATAAACATATTCCCGGCTTTGGCAGCATATTCCCATTCCGCTTCGGTAGGCAAACGGTAACCATTGGCATCAAAATCGCAAGTAACTACACGTGATGCCCCGATGCCCCTGATGCGATAAGCAGGATTAAGGTTTTCTGCTTCGCTAAGTCCATTACAAAATATGGCAATATCGAACCAACTAATATTGTCCACAGGTAGTTTGTCACCCACGGCACTAACATTCGCCGGCTTCATGAAACGATTCCATTGAGCTTGTGTAACTTCATATTTGCTGATGTAGAAACCAGAAAGAGATACATTATGCGCCTGATTATTGCTAAGCCTGCCAAATCCGTATGTACCAGGTTCGAGGTAAACATAATTCGGTCCTGGGCGGGATGGGCTAACCAGTGGTTTTACAGTAGGAGATTCTTCTTCAGAAGTGCCAAGTTGTCTTCGGGGATCGTATTTATCTACTCCAGAAATGTTTTTCAATTCGCCATAAACGGTTTGTGAGGGCAATCTACTTTCACGTGGGGGCAAATTAACTGCCGGAGCACGTAAAGTATCGTCATCCGCATCTTCCGAGCCAAAATTGAAGCCTGTATACTGCAGTTTATCGCCCTTTGTTCCAAACAGCACCGTGTACATATTTGTAGTAAACAGAAGTATAATAATGATGATTACCGCCACAACCAACGCCCAAAATCCATATTCAATTCGGTGTCTGGGAATATTTTCCTGTGTAGGTTTACTTTCTTCTAAAAGGCGAGGATCCAGAGTTTTGGTAAGCTCCGCTCCCTGCACCGGAGGCAAATTCTTTATGGCTTCAGCCAGTTTCTCAAGGCTTGCAAAGCGCTGAGATATGTTGCGATGCAAGCATTCCGCTAAAATATTATTGATATCCAAAGTGGCATTGCTAATAGGAATAAACTTGTTAGTTCTGAGGCGACCGGTTTCATATAAATTCTGATACAAGGTATTCTGTGCCAATAACTGGGCGATTATTGCTCCAATGGCAAACACTTCTTCGCGTTCATCAACTTCCTCATAGAATATGCCGCTGGAAAGGATGATTGGCTCTTGATCATCATTGAGCAACACCCCATTCAAAGTCAGATTTGATATAGTAAGACCGTGTTTTCTTACTGATTGTGCGCTTCTAATCAGCTTGAGTGCTAAAATGCGTACATTCTCTTCAGTAATGCGCTCCGGATTGTATTTGCGGATTTCTGCTAAGGATACTCCATGCACATATTCCACCGCCATATAAGCAGGAGAATGACTCTGATTGACTTCTTCCACTTGCGCAATGGATGAATCTTTTATTTTTCCGAGCCGCGATAGCCTCATTTGCAGCCCAAATAAGGTTTCCATATTTTGGAAACTGGATTTAAAGAAAACTTTTAACACATACTCTTTGTTATTTTTTTCTGCGATATATTTGATGCCTTCCACGTCCTTATTGAGCATTCTAAGTATCTTATAGCCACGAAACTCATCTCCCGGATCTAACAAAGTAAAGTTCTTGTTTACTGCTTCTTGCGCTCTGGCAAGATCTGAAGTTGCAGTTACGGATAATTGATCCGGCTGCTCGAAGACACTGCTACTTAACTCTACTTTTTCTCCGCAGTTAGGACAAAACTTTGCCTTATCCGGTATGCTTGTTCCGCAGTTAATACAGAAATGTGCTATTTTTTCCCCCAAATCATGCTTACTCTGCTTTGGTTTTGTTTACCATTAATCCTACTTGTTTGCCGTTGATATCTACTTGCGGCAAATTGCTATCAGCGCTTTTTTGGATAGTATCCGCAAGTGTTTCACTCTTAATAAATTCGCCATATTCATTGATGGCAGCCTCAATTTCTGCATCGCCATAATAGCCTATTATGATGCGATCCATAATCTCAAAACCCTGTTCTTTGCGAGAATACTGGATTTTATTTACCAGCTCACGCGCTAATCCTTCCCGGATAAGAACTTCGCTAAGACTCGTATCCAGAGCCACAAAGATGTCTTTCATGGCAGCAAATTGATAGCCTTCTTGAGGGCGAATTTGCACCAGCAGATCTTCTGGAATCAAGCTGATCTTACTACCTTCCAAATTGATGTCAAATGTCCGGTTATCCGCAAAGGCGCTCAATGCCTCCGTGGCATCTGCCTGCTCCAAATAGGCGGCTATAGCTTTCATCTGCTTGCCATATTTGGGTCCCATCACCTTGAACTGAGGCTTTAGATCGTATTGCACAAAATTGCTATCTTCCTCTACATATAGGATGTTGTGAATATTCACTTCTTCCTGCACCAAGTCAAGCATCTTATCTAATGAAGTACGCAACTTTGCGGGGACATACATTTCGCCTAAGGGTTGGCGAATCTTAATATTAGCCTCGCCGCGCGCAGTTCTGCCCAAAGACACAACGTCTATCACTGTTTGCATATCTGTTTCCAACCCAAGTTTGATATATTGAGCTTGGCTTTGGGGATAGCTTTCAAGATGCACGCTTTCTCCTCCACCCAGACCCTGATATATCTCTTCGGCTAAATATGGTACAAATGGCGCTATCAACTTGCACACCTCTAAAAGTACCATGTGCAGAGTGCGATACGCTTCCACCTTATCCTTACTAAGCTCAAAGCTCCAGAATCTGCGGCGACTGCGGCGTACATACCAATTTGACAGCTCATCTATTACAAAATCTTGTATAGCTCGCACGGCTTTGGAAAACTCATATATCTCAATATGGGTACGAATGTTCTTGGTTAGGGTGTGTAACCGTGAAATTATCCAGCTATCTATTTCTGCCTCACGTTCCCACTCATAGGGATACTTTGAGGCATCAAAACCATCAATATTGGCATAGGTAGCATAAAACGAATACACATTCTTCAAGGTACCAATAAATTTACTTTGAATTTCTCGCACACCATCTTCATCAAAACGAGTAGGAACCCAAGGTGGGCTAACCTCCAAGAGATACCAGCGGATGGCATCTGCTCCGTAGGTATCCATCAATTCGATAGGATCTACGGTATTGCCTTTGCTCTTACTCATCTTCTGACCCTTTTTGTCCAAGATCAGATCGTTCACCAAGCAACTCTTGTAAGAAGATTTCCCCTTCAATAAAGTCGAAATCGTCAGCATGCTATAAAACCAGCCCCGTGTTTGATCTATCCCCTCCGAAATAAAATCTGCCGGAAATAGCTTTGTATCGAAGATTTCCTTATTCTCAAAAGGATAGTGCCACTGGGCAAAAGGCATTGAACCGCTATCGAACCAGCAATCTATAACTTCTGGAGTGCGGTGCATTACAGAGCCACATTTATCGCATTTTAATACGATTTCATCTATGTAAGGGCGGTGGAGCTCGATATTGTGATCTATTTCCTCTCCATTTTCTTTTCTACCGCGTTTTACCAATTCGGCTATAGAACCAACGCTACTCTTCGCAGAGCATTCATCACACACCCAAATATTGAGCGGAGTGCCCCAGAAGCGATCTCGGGAAAGCGCCCAATCCACATTGTTTTCCAACCACTCTCCAAAACGCTTCTCACCCACAAAGGAAGGATACCATTTTATCTTGCGGTTTTCGGCTATAAGCTGTTCCTTAAAAAGCGTGGTACGGATATACCAACTCTCTCTTGCATAATAGATTAACGGACTGCTACAACGCCAACAGTGGGGATAGTTGTGCTTTATCTGCTCTCTACGATATAAAGCACCTGTTTCTTTTAGGTTGCGGATAATCTCCTTATCGGCAGATTTTACGAACAACCCCGCCCATGGGCTTACTGATTCATTGAATTTACCCTCTCCGTCAACCGGATTTACAAAGGGTAGATTGTATTTTTGAGCTAAAGAATAGTCATCGGCTCCAAAGGCTGGAGCTGTATGTACCACTCCCGTGCCATCACTCATCGTAACATAATCTGCACATCCAATAAACCAGGCGGGTTTATCTACCGGTACAAATTGGAATAATGGCTCATAGCGACGGTGTTCAAGATCTTTTCCTTTCATCTGACTGATGATCTCGTATTCGCCGTCTAAAACTTCTAACCTGGCTTTTGCCAAGATCAACCGTTGGTCCTGGTGCACCACCACCACATAATCTTCATCCGGATGTACCGCCAAAGCTACGTTTGAGATAAGGGTCCAGGGAGTGGTAGTCCAAGCCAGATAATAGGTGTTTTCTTCGTCAATGGCTTTAAACCGCACATACACAGAGGGATCCTCAACGTCTTTATAGCCCTGTGCCACTTCATGAGAAGAAAGCGGAGTTCCACAGGAAGGACAGTATGGCACAATTTTGTACTCTTTATATATAAGATCTCTCTGGAAAAAATTGTTCAGTATCCACCACACCGATTCGATGTATTTGTTGTCTAGAGTAATGTAAGGATTATCCAAATCTATCCAATACGCCATTAGCTCGGTCATGTGACGCCAGAGTTTTTCGTAGGAAAATACAGAATCACGGCATTTGGCGCAAAAGGCTTCTTCACCATATTCAATGATGCCTTGTTTATCTTCCAAACCCAGCATTTTTTCCACTTCAATTTCCACCGGCAAGCCATGTGTATCCCATCCGGCTTTTCTTTTTACCAGGTGTCCGGTCATGGTTTTATATCTGCACACCACGTCTTTTAAGGTTCTTGCCAACACATGGTGAATTCCCGGTTTGCCATTTGCCGTGGGAGGACCTTCGTAAAAAATAAATTGGGGATTGTTTTCCCTAAAATCTATGCTCTTCTTTGCAGTATCATGCTCTTGCCAGTATGTGCGCACACGGGCTTCCAAATCTCGCGGATTTTCTTTTAGGTCTATGCTTTTATACATTGCTCAAATTTTCTTTGCTCTTCCTGTTCTTTTTGGTCCCGGCACGTAGGCAGTTTTTCCTACGGGATGGGATTTTTTGTGATCGTAAGCTTGTTGAGCGGGATGTTCCTCTTCCGCTTCCACTTCTTCATGTTCTTCAAACAATTCGCTGAAGTGTTCTTTCAAATCTTCATGCTCGCTAACGTATTTCTTCCAGTCCACCATTGCCGCATCGAGATCTACACAGCGGGTGCACAATACCAATAGGTTTTGTTCGGTAACCCCTATCCAACCGCGATCGTAGCATTCATCACAGCGTTTTTTCTTACGATGTTCCGCAGCAATTTTCTTTGCTTCTTCCAGATGCTTCTCGTCCAATGTAAACATACGAATCTCCTTTTTGAGATGCCACTTACCAACCTTTTTACCTTTTCTAACGGTAAATTTTGGTCAGTTTGTGCCAATATTTTATACAGCACAATTTTGTAAAAGCTTTTTTTTACAAGAACTACTAAGCTCGGCTTTAGGCTTTTTTCCGGCGCCCTTTTGCGCTGCTTTTAGGTTCCGCTTCGGGTTTTGATTCCGCCTCTTTGGCACTTGATTCTGCCTCAAATTGAATCGGACCTTGGATTATGGATTTTTTCATCTCCACCTTTACAATAGGCTGCAAACGGTGGGTTACAATAAACAAGTTCTTGTTTTTGGAAAGCGCCAATTTATCTTCGGCACTCATCGCATCGATCTCTTTGAGGTTCACTATGCGTTCGATTTTGCCACTCGTCATATCCACGATTTGTACAAAATGTTGTTTTTCCGCCATGAACTCCACCTCCAGTTGATATTTCTCGGGAAACTTTTGGACAATATCCATTACAAATTCCAGATATTGCCGTTGATGTGTCTGATACCAAAATCTAAATGCTTTGCATTTGGATACACGCGGGCATACAGCACATAGCTCTGGAGCTATCTGTCGATGGCGTTTAATTTCGCAATGCAAGATTCTGGATTTTTTCACGAGAATACTTTGCAAAATGAAGCACAACCTTGTCAAGATTTGTTTTC
>JAJBBD010000087.1 GCA_020532355.1 Candidatus Cloacimonadota bacterium
CAGCTTGTTTCTAGGATAATTTGAGATTTGAATTATCCTCACACATTACAATCTATATAAAGTCTTTCGACAGGTAGTGTATCCATATCTATTTGATCTGCCCAATCAGAATCTTATGAAACGGTATGCACATCTGATACTGAGGGATATCATCTTTCAATCAAGCATTCACAAAATCAATTTTGGGCATTTCTGCAAATCCTAAACCCATCATAGAAATGGCCGGATAACGGACTCTTCGAGAATCTAACGGTTAATCTGCAGGAATATTCATCGTCATTCCATGCTCCTCCCCGGAAAACCCTGTTAGTCCCACTCTCAGGCCCCTTAGGATCTTGAAGATTGGGAGTATAATCGTCTCGGTTAGCGGAGTAGTCCCAACACCATTCATTGAGATTGCCACTCATATCGTAAATGCCCAGTTCGTTGGGTAATTTACTTCCCCTTCTGTTTACGCCCCACCCTGAGTTCTTGCCATACACTGCAACGTCATCCACATTGTTCCCTCCACTATATACATACTTATGCCCCTTCTCCCCTCCAGCAGCAGCATACATCCATTCCGCTTCGGTGGGAAGTCTATAACCATTAGCATTCCAATCTACATGCACTTCCCATTTGTTTGGTTCATCATCATTTGGCCCAACTCGACCTCGATCATAGATTGTGTATACTGCCTGCAATCGGTCTTTTTTACTTAGCCAGTTGCAATAGGCAATGGCGTCATCCCATGTAATTGCTCCTGCAGGATAATTGGCATATTCAGTAGTATACAATTCATTATTGAATAAGTAAAATACATCCGTAACAATAGATGTGTCCGGATATACGAACTCTGGATCAGGATGAAACACGCCACCTCTGCCCAGTAAGCAACGAGACACGTAGTCTGTATCTGATAAGAATTCAATGTAATCTGACAAGCTTACCTCATATCTGCCTATCAAGAAATCTGATACGGTTACCTGTGTAGCTGGTATTGGCATAGTATCAATCTTTTCCCCATTTATGTAATCGTATGATTTCGCTTGTAGTTCAAATGCTCCACCCTTAACGAAAACCATATCAACAACATCAGTGGACAGGGAGTTTTCCTGCTGCTTGCATGAGAATGCTAATAACAAGATGTAAAGCAAGCACAATAATTGTGCTGCCAATTGCAGTGAGGATCTATTTGAAATTTTTGTGGTTGTCATTATATGCTTCTCCATAACGAATTTAGTTTTGGGTAATATCCATATAGCTTCTGATACTTATAATTGCCCAGTGAGCTAGACTGATTTGCAGCCTTAACGATCATTGTTCATGACCTGTTTTACTGGTTCAATGTAGGTTTTTATCCATCTAAGCAGCTTAATTTTACTTACTTCATTCTCGTAAAACCACTGCACCCGTTGTATCCGATAAACTTTCCAACCAACCCTTTCCAGTACCATCTGATTCTCTATCTTATTAAGAAGCTCCGATCCTTCTCTATGTGCGTCGATGTTGTCAGAACCTAATAGAGACTCGTAACCATCACATTGAATAGCTAGAGTTTTTTCATTATTAAGAATGGCAATATCTATACTGTACTTACCGAGTTTATAACCTGGGAAAAGGCAGTTTCGATATCCAGAATCATAGAGGAACCTACATATTTGATTGCCAAAATCACCTAGGTTGTTATCTAGCTTCTCCATTATTGATTCTATGCTGTCACGATTTATCTCATAAACTGGCTTGATGTTATGGTAATAATCCAGTATCCGTTTTCTCCAGCAATCAGTTTGCATCAGAGGAACCGTATCCAAGCTTATGCTGTGAAACAAGACAGATTTAAACATGGCTCGACTCGAAGCTACATTAAATATCCTCATATACTCTTCACTACTGATTTTGGGAAGCACTCTGTGTGAAACTGTACTGTCTTCGTTCAATACAGCACTACTAGTTGTGATTGTCATTATCACGATATCACGTTCATCTCCTTGGAATTCTCTGGATGTCCCTATCACCAGTTCAATCTCCTCTTCGTGCTGTTTAATTAACTCGCTTTGAGACATTCGATTAATTAGCGCCTTTTGATGCTTTGTATTTGAACTATCCAATGTTAAGATTCCGATTGTTGGATACTTTGAGTTTTCTGGAACATTGGCAAGTAGCAGCTCGATATACTTAACTGCTTCCTCTACAAGTTTTGGTCTACTATCGTCTTTAGTATGTTCATCAATATAGAAGGTTTCTACAGGATTTCCGTAAGGATAGTCCGCGCAAGAACGAAGGGGGATAATTTCGTTGTTGTAAATCCATTTGTTAGAGAATCCGATAATTTCTGGAAGGCATCGGAAATGCTCAAACAAAGTGATTATGTTCGGATACAACACAGAGCAGATTGAGTATATGCTATTAGATTTGTTTGTTACATTGAATTGCTCTTTATAGTCGTGCTTTGGCAAGTGTAAATCTAGCAAATGACTTACCTTTTTGATTGGAAATTTCGATGAGTCGATAGCGACAGCAGTCTGGTTTTCATCTCCAACAATGATCAACTTGGCGCATCTAAATGCGACATTAAAGGCACTAAAGTCGCATTGGCTAGCTTCATCAATTATCATCAAATCAAACTGGCTGGGAGTTGTATCTTGAAAGAAGGTTATTGCATCTGAAAGAGTCATGATCCAGATCGGAACTGCATTCTTTGCTTTTTCCATATTCCTTATGGCTGAGGCCAAGTTTTTCGCCGTGTTTTTCCCATATCCTTTTCCGATGTTTGTTAGATCATTTAACCATGCGTTAAGAGCAGATTTTTGATAGTCTGATATGCTCTTAGACTTAAGATACCAAGCATTGTATGCCACAAGTTCTGAAGTCTTTTTCATTATTTCTTTGCGCAATTTGTGTAAATTTAAAATCGAGTTTTCTATGTTTCCAATTGACTCACTGCAGGAAACAAGGATTGATCTCAACCTGGCTAAAAACATGCACGAGGCTATTTCATTAAGTTCGTTGAGCTGTTCATTTTCTACTAACTGGAGATGTATGTGTGCAGCTGTATCTGGCAATAAGTTATGCATTTCATAGTAGGCTTTACGGTAAATGAGCAGTTTGGGATGCAGCTTCATAAAAGCGATGTAATCTGCATAATGGCTGTTGTATTCATCAGAATCAGTAGCAATTATTGACTCTGCCATAGATCTCATGACCGGATGAGTATTGTTGTATGTCCGATACTCATTAGCATATCCTGCTAGAGTATCCATAAGCTCGCAGTATTCTGCGTATCGCTTCAAGCCCATGAGATGCTTAACATAATTGAGCGCATTTTCCTCTTCAGGTTTGATGACGGGCAGATTATGATTTGCCAACATCTCATTTAGCTGTTCTAGCGTATCAAAGTAGCGGTAAACAGTATCCAGGGGTTTGATATCATCAAGGCCAGATATGCTATCCTGAACCCCTAGCATATTCAGGTAATTCGAAAAAGCAATTATCACCATTCTAATGTCATGGAGGTTTTGCAAATACTCCCGTACTAACTTTACATCATCACGTGTCACCACATAGGAGTAGTTTATCTTGCAGGCAAAAATCTTCTTCTGCGCACTTGGCAGAAGAGCCTTTGCAATAGGACTCAAACTATTTGAGTTACCATGTTTGGCTATTAAGCTATCAATTGAGGATAACATTGGTTTGATATCGCCGTTTATATCGTTGGGGACTTCTATCGAGTAATCAACAAATTCGATCTCCCTCTGGCTGATGAGTTCTCTGAGTTCGGAAAACCGATTGTAGATAGTTTTCATACTTTGAAAATCGAACTTAGATGAATTCATTATCTCCTGACAAAGCGAGTCTGATTCCAATGCCTCCCATAACCCTAAAAACCTGAATGTATTACCAAAAAATACCTCATCGAATACGTCTAGTGACTTCCTATCGTACTGCTTGATGTCAATCTGCCCCTGGATAGCTTTTACCTGATAAATAATTTTACTCCGTTCATCCGGATTCAGTATGTGTTCATCAGAAACACAATCCAGTTCAAACAACGCATATTCCTCTGGCTTGAGTAATCCTTTCATTTTAAGCATGTTCTCAATCAAGTGGATTTCGTCTATATGTGATTCATCGAAACTCACATTGTCTTTGATCGGATTTACAATACAAGTATGCCTAGAGTATATTTCAGCAATGTCAGCAGCCGATTTTAGCCAACCCCCCGATTCTTCTCCCTGACTACAGAACATCTCGGGGATACTTCCAATTCTGAATAACTTCTGGTTTGCCTGGATTCTTGCAACTAGATCATTTTTGGAGGAAACATAATTTGCTTTTAGAGTTGACAGATCACTGAACAGCAACTCATTATATGTCTCTGAATAGCTGCTTGAAAGAGCTCTAATGATTGAGTTCACAGAGTTTTTCAGCATTTCATTGCTTTTCCCTTGCCCTAAAAAAGAAACAGCTAGTGAGCGAATTTCTTCTGGCAATTTATCTCTTACTACATTGAGAGCTTGAGCATTTTGAGAAACTACAAGTATGGATTTGCCCTGGGCTACATAATGCGAAGCTATATTGGCTATGGTATGACTTTTACCGGTGCCTGGAGGGCCTTTTACAATTACAGTATCGTCTTCACTCAGTCTTTGAACTATTTCCAATTGCTCATTGTTGTATGGCAAAGGAAAGAGAAAGTCTTCTTCTCTGATATGATTGTTTTTGCCCTGGATATCTGCATCCTCACAGTTTTTTAAAGCAAACATCTTTTTAAACAAGGGCGGGATCTTCTGGGTTTGCCCCTGCGATTCAAGCATATCAATAGTCCTGACTATGCGAGATGCGTCCCTGGAAATGGCTGAATAGCTTTCAACAATTCTGGTTTGAATGACTGGGGAAAAGCTCAATTGGATATTGTCAGAGCCAGCAGTGGGATAAAAACCATAGTTCAACAACAAGTCATCATGATCTTTACGAGAGCCATCTAATGCACTAGGCTTGCTATGTAAGTAAGGTACGACTTGTTGATCTGGAAAATATCTTATCCAATCCTTGGCTGCACACATAAACTCTGAATCAATGTATTCAGGATCGAAAACAAATGCGTGCTTCTTTGAGTTGAACTCATCAACTTGATCAAGAATTGATTGTCGAACTGCCGTTATACTCTCAGAGGACATGTTGCTTAAATGCTTCTCTAAAAGGCTCACATAATTACACTCGCCATGAATCCTCGTATTAAATGAATCCATGTGTATCTCAAATGCTCGATTCTTCAATTTGAGTGTTAGAGGAACATGAAAAGAAAAATTGCGATACTGAACACCTCCAATAACTCCTGATACAAGCCCAAAAGAAAGGCACAATTGCTTATTATCTCTACCCTTAAGGTGATAGTAAAGACTGTGAAATGCGTGATAAAGGTCGTTTATAACGTGAGCGATCCAATGTTTGTCGTAGTGATTCTCGAATTTACGCTTGAACTCTGCATACTGAGCCCCGATTAAATTTGTGTTGCTCATGTCTATATTGATTTTCTTTTTTTCTATTTTGCGTATTCTGCCATTTTCCAAGTATACCCAATTATCCAGCGAGTAGGGAATTCCCGAGAGATCATAAAGGTATTTATCACCTACCTCTAAACAGAAATTCTCATAATCCAGCTGTCTTTGTTCTGATTCTGCAAACCATTCAAATGGATTGGCTGGCTCTTTACACTCGATGGAGGGAATACCTCCGGATTGTCGATTGTAGAGTATCCATGGCCTCAATTGATCTGGGGGGATGGGTTCATCAGGAATCTTGCTTATTGGCCTTATTCGAAGTAATAATTGGTCGCCATCAATGTCATTAGTAGATGAACTCAGAGACAGGGTCAAATCTTTCATTCCTTTCTCTTCACATATAGATTGGAGTTCCAATAACTTAGCTATGCTCCAGTAATTCAATCCCTCCATCTTATGATTTCCTTTCTCCTGCGTAAACTCATAAGTAATCTCTGAAACATCATATATATCCCTGATATAAAGAAATAGATTTCTGAGTGGCACACCAGCTTCTTTCATCGTTTTACCCCATTTTCTTTAATGCTAGGACAAACCCTGCATCATTCTGGTTAGTGTTTTTTTTGTTATAACCATAGCAAACATATCAAATCGCAAGTTTATTCCGATTGATTTGGATGGCCTGGTGGTGGAGGTAACTTAGTACCTTTTTCCCTTCCTGAACTAGCTATAAGATATATTGTTCCGCTTAACACTACCCCCCCCAATAGCGATGACTCTAGTGGATGTTTTTTGACTACCGTAGTTGTTTTATTTAAATACTTCTTGAATACATCCAGGGGAGGGGGAGGGAGAACTGGTTCAGGATCACGATCGACCTTCGATGTTTGCGGGGAAGTCGGGAAAGTGTTCTCATAGTCAATACTTATCCTATGTGTATGCAGTAATTCTCGACTTATGTCGGCTAAGAGCACATGAGCTTGCTTTGTGTCAACAAAGTTTTGACGGACAGCCTCAACGATTGTTTTACACTGATTCTGCGAGTTCGGATAAAACCACATAACTAGTTTCTTTTTGTTCTTAGGTTCAAGAACAAGCTCTTCGCTGCTTCTATGCCCATACGGTTTATCTACTTTTTCAATGATGAAGACATACGAGTTGTCGGCATGTTGCAATGCTTGCTTGACAAAATCATCTTCGATGCTACCGTAGTTTAGGTCTACAAAATAAAAGAAATGCGTGTTCTGCGTGGATGGAGCTAAGGCTCCAGAGTAGCCCCTTGAAACTAAGGTTGGCTTCAAAGCGGTATAGTTAAACCCATTTGATGGCGAAAGCCTATATGTTTTCACTGAATGCAAGTATGATGGGCAGATAATGCTCATCACAAATAGTATATTTATTATCCATTTCATAACTGTATCTCCATTATTTAACAAACAGCATTTTTCTTGTTTCACTTCCGGATTGATTGTCGCTTACCCAGGTTAGTCGGCAATAATACACTCCACTTGGTAGAGATTCTGCATTAAAGTTCCACACTTTATTGCCTGGAGCCTTTGATTGAGAATCTGCTAACGTCCGAACTAGCTGTCCTCTAATGTTGTAAACCTGAATCGTCACGGATGCCTTTTCCGGTGTATACACCATGATATTGGTGCTTTTCTTAAAGGGGTTTGGGGCGTTTTGGTATAGCTTAATTAATTCTGGGGCTTCCCAAGAACTGTGATGTTGAATATAATCATTGTCTCCAGTGATAACTCTAAATTTTTTCTGGTGTGGTGGAAATACCATCGATACACCATTCCTTAACTCGTATACAGAGCCATCGAAATCATTCATTAGTACTATGCCTGGGTAAGTACCATCAATCTGAAAATTTAACTCAATCTCACTCTCATTTTCGGAGTGGATGTTAACAGCAAAGCTTTGATTTGGGCCTTGCCTGTAATCCTTGTATAGGTTGTTGTCTCCAATACAAGCGGCAAAACTGTTAAAGCCTAGCAAGGGATAGGGCTGATCCCAAGGATCCATGGCATCTGATGCATGATCTGAAATTCCCATTTCAACCACGCTGACTTTACCACTGGAAAGCTCAGTTACTTGACAACTGACGGTTTTGGCAAAGATATCCCCCTTATCAAGCATGGGTGAGTCATCTATAGCGATCATCAGGCTATCTATATCGGTTTGATTATACCAATAATAGGCTTTAAAAGGAAGCATTAGCTGGGAAGGCATGAAAACTCCATTCTGAAAGTCAAAGAGATCAGTGTTCACACAATTTCTTTCCTTCACTGCTCTCCATAACACTAGTTTATCGAAGGGATTGCTGATAATGTTCCACCCAGAACGGACTGTAATGCTATAGCTAAGTTCATCATTGAGAGTCACATTAGGAACAGCTTGCTGATTAACAACCACTTTGTTCCTACTCAATAGCCAAAAACCGATACCCGGCCGGAAGTCGAATTCATCTGTATCAGTCCACGGAGTTAAATCTGTCTCATCATCTTGACCTTGAGCATTTGCGTAAACCGACCAATCAACAAAGGGTTTACCCTGCATCAGATTCTTGATTGGTGTCCACTGCTCTCCAGGAAGTCCCACTAACAAGTAATCATCCTCTTCCTTTCCACCAAAAGTCCATGTATGATTTAGAGCTATTGAATCCTCATATGCCATGATGTGATAGGTATTCTGGATCTCGGGACTTGGTAACCAATGCTGTTTCTTTGCGTATGCTTTGATAGTGTATGTGCCTGGCAATAACGATAACTGCTCTACATACTGCACATACTCCCCAGAGTTGATGGAGTACATAATAGTGGCTTCCTCAACGGCTTCCAGACTTAGATCTAGTTGATTCAGATATGTACCTTCATCTTCAGAGAAGATGGGAACCTCCAAGATACCTGTTACCGTATACTCCACCGATGTAACATCACTATCTATCCAGTTATCTAAAAGCGCTTTCGCTTTGATTGTTACTGATCCTGAGTCATAATTTAGCTCAAGAGGGCTTTCGTATTTATCAGAATCAGGAGTGGGATCGCTTCCATCCAGAGTATATCTAATTTTCGCATCATTAGTTGCACAATGCATTGATACAAGAACGGGATCATAGTATAACCCAGCAGAGGGATCGAAAGTTGGGGACTCTACCTTTCCTGTTACTATGTATTCCCCACTTGCAACGGGGCTCTCAATCCAGTCTTCTCGATAAGCCCTAGCCTTTATAGTGACATTGCTCCCAGTGCATAACTCAAGTGGTGCAGTATAAGCAAGAGACTTAAGGGTGGGCTCTGATCCATCTGTAGTGTACCTGATCATTGCGCCATAAGTATCGCATGAGATTTTTACGTTCGTGGGTTCAGTAAATACTCCCTGAGAAGGCTTAAACTCTGGGGTAGAGACGGTTCCAGTAATTCTGTATTGAGCAGACACCTCAGCACTGTTAGCCCAGAATGCCTTTGCTGCCCAAGCTGTTATCACTGTTAAACTATCTGTGACAGTAATGGGATCTTGATACTTAGTAGTATCCGCCTCATTCACTCTGTAATAAATGGTCGTGTCTACATCGGAGCAGAGAATCATTACGTCCGTTGGTTCATAGTACAGACCTTGGGGAGGATCAAAGTATGGCTTTGGAAGTGTCCCCGTGACAATGTAGTCTGCTCGTACAGTGCTGCTTGGGTTCCATAAATCCAGGAAGGCTTTAGCATTTATCAAGCAGTCGTGCGTAATGTGTATTGGACCTTGATATTTAAGATCATCTGTAGTTGGTTCGTCCTCGGTATATGTTTCATTAACCGTGTAGTAGATTTCTGCACCAACTGTTGGACAATGAATTGTTACGTAATCTGCGCTGGTAAACACTGTGCCTGACTCTGGGAAAAAACTGGGGTCTGCAACCGTTCCGGTTATCTGATATGCTTCCACTGCCACGCTACTTGGTATCCACGAATCCTTAAATGCCCTGGCAGTCACAACTGTGTAACTGTTTTCGGGTAAGGTAAACCGATCATCCTCATATTCAAAACCATCCTCATCGTTTTCAGGGATTGAGCCATCTAATGTATATCTTATTGTTGCCCCTGGTGTTGCGCATTCGATACCAATCTCTTGCGCCATCGGATATACACCTCCTTGGGGTTCAATATTCGGTGTAGCAACGGTTCCTGTGATATAATAATTTGCTATCGATACATCGCTTGATCCAAGTAAAGGATGATAGGCTTTAGCCTTAATCATGCTTGTGCTGTCAATGTAAACTGCCTCTGAATAGAGCTCCGAATTTTGATCTGGAGACTCGTCTGAATTGATATTATAGTAAACTTGAGAACCTGGGGTGCTGGATGTAATTGATATGTGCAAAGGAGCAGTGTACACGGAATCTAGAGAGGGACTAAATGATGGAGGCTCAATATCTCCATCAATCAGGTAGTATTTCTCCGTGGTTGGGCTGGGAATCCAATCCGTCTTAAACGCTTTAGCTTTGATTCCTATAATGCTGCCCGTTTCGCCATTAATAGGGATGCCAGTACCATTATCATACAAGCTGGACGTACCTCCATTAACTGAAGGCTCACTTCCATCAAAGGTGTACCATATATCTGCATCGTCAGGAACGCAGGATAAGAAAACGAAACTACCCTGCGCAATCATAAAAGCATCTGGTGAAAACTCGGGAGCGCTGACAGTCCCGGTAATCAGATACTCAGCATTTTGCCCGTGGCTCTCCAAGTAGTTATCTTTTGTTGCTTTAGCGCTAATTGTGCAGGACTGAAGTAACTGAATTGGATAACTGTATATCTGTTCCAGCCCTTGATTAATCCTGTAACGAATTTGCGCTCCAGGGGTATCGCAGGTAATACTTAGTGTCTGGGGTTCATAATAAAGTCCTTGTGGTGGATTAAACACCGGTGTAGTCACTCTATGAACAGTATATTGTGAAGTATAGACGTTGGATTCAATCCCCATACCGTAGGCTCTTGCCTTTAGCAAAAAGACATCCTGAGCATTTAGCGCTTCTTCAATCACTTGCACCCTGATTGTGTCATTATACACCAGTCCATTAGTATTTGAGGGATCACTCCCATCTGTAGTATATTTGATCGAATCTACAATAGCTGGTGTAGTCAAAATCCTAATTTGTGTATTTAGATAACAATAGCCCGCTAATGGCTCAAATCTAACACTAATTGCATCTCGATCAACCGTAGAATCGATTTGCGGATGTGTAACTAAAGATTCATCCATTAGAAACAAAGCTTGTCCCTGCAGTACCGATAGACTCATCCATAGCATGAGCAGCATTGCATAAGGTAAGATTAAATATCTCAGTAGTCTCATTTCTTCCTCCTAATCTCTATGATGCTATTCGATACTGCATCCAATATCTCTCGGTTATG
>JAJBBD010000088.1 GCA_020532355.1 Candidatus Cloacimonadota bacterium
TCATATCATTTGCATTTCGGGGAGAAAATTTGTATCCTGCTGCACTATGATAATCTACAACGCCTTGCATCATATGCCAAGATTCATTAACAACTAAAGTCCCTGCAGGTGGAATGTACATAATATCATCACCCATAGCTTGAATTCCGCTGGTATCGGAAATCTTAAATTGTCCGTAAGAATCTGGAGTGCTTCGTACCTTAACATCATTAAAACGAACAAATACACCCTCATATTTTTCGGAAGAGGAGCTACCATAAGGCATATCTTGTGTGCTTATTGTTGTAACAGGTATGGAGTTATTCTGTGAAATTATCTCATAAGATGTAACGTTTGTAAACTCCGTAAGATTGTAGTATTCGTCAACAGTGCCGGTTAAAAGAACCATATCACCAAGTTCCACGGCATTACTTGTGTTTCTGTGATAAACGTACAATCCGCTCCATTCTCCGCCTAACTGATCTCCTATCCAGAAACCGGTTCCCGCATTGATGGCAGTAACTATGCCTTGCACTTGTACGGTGTGTCCGTTATATGGTGAATCCCCGCTACTGTCTGTTGTATATTGAATATCATAACAGCTAAGCGGGTCTGCCATAATCCCAACAGCAATAGTAAGGGCTAAAATGCTTAGAACTATACCTTTCATTTATATCTCCTTGGTATGAATCTCTTCACTAATATGCTCATTCAGATCTGGTGTTTCGATCATGTGTGCATCTTTTATAAAAATCATATCTATAATAAGAAGGCAAACAGCAATAAAGATGGAGCTATCTGCAATATTAAATATTGGGAAACGCTGCATAATAAAATCTGGGAAATCTACATTGATAAAATCTGTAACACCTCCGAACAAAAAACGGTCGATCAGATTTCCTAGCGCTCCGCCCAAAACCAGACCAAATGCAATCACCTGAATGCGATGAATGCTTTGGTAAAGTAAGTAGAGGATGAAAATGAGAGCTAGAACAGTAGTTATAATAAAGAATATTCTATTGGTTTGATCGCTGGAAAAGCCAATACTGAATGCAGCTCCGGTATTGTTGACTCTGGTTAACATAAAGGTTTCACCAAACACCGATTTCAAAATGGGAATACTTTGATACATATGCATAAATGTTCTTACCAATACCTTCGAAATCTGGTCTAGAATAAGGATCAATCCCATAATCAAGTATGCATAAGAGGTGTTTATATTTCTCATAGATTCTTAACGTTTTTGTTTACGTTTTTTTACTTCCATTTTTTCTTTGCATTCTATGCAAAGCGTGGCGTAAGGAATTATCTGAAGGCGGCTATCAGGGATATTTTCACCACACATTTCGCATAATCCAAAGCTACCATCCTGGATTCGGCGCATAGCGTCGTTAAGCAAGCGTATTTTTTCTCTTTCACTTTCCATCATCATTACTGTGTGTTCCATGTAGTTTGTATCGGAACCTTGATCTGCCTGATGATAAGAATAAGAAGAAAGATCTCCGCTACTTTCGCGAGCTCCCACACTTTGTTCTTTGTTTATGTTTTCGATATACTGCACACTCTCATGAAGTTCTTTACGAATAAGTTCTTCATAGAATCGCAATTTCTCGGTTGACAGCGTTTTACGTGCCATAAGGTACTCCTAAACTTATCTATCTTTTATCTAATATTCCATACAATAAAAAATGCTTTGCTGTGTCAATAAAAATATCAGATACGATCAACAAACACGCTGATGATCTTTTTCAGATGATTTGAGGCTACAGCAGCATTATGACGTATTTCTTCTTGAGAATGAGCTTCACTATGGAATAAATTGCTATAATTAGTCACAATTGAATATGCTAATACACGCATTCCGGCATGACGTGCAGCTATAACTTCAGGAACTGTAGACATGCCAACCAGATGTGCGCCCATCTGGGCAAAAGCAGCGCATTCTGCTTTTGTTTCCAAGCTTGGTCCGGTTACCGCTAAATATACACCTTTAGAAACTGGGATGCTATGTATAGCGGCAATTTCATCGCAAATCTTGCGAAACTGGGGATCGTAGAGTTCATTCATAGAAGGAAAACGTTCACCTAATGATTCATCATTTATTCCGATTAAGGGATTTGTTCCCATAAAGTTTATGTGATCAGTAATCTGCACTATAGAGCCTGGGCTCAGTTCTTTTTTAAGACTACCCGCAGCATTGGTCACGATGAGGTTATTTATACCCAATGCAGACATAACTTGAGTGGGGAATACTACCTGTTTCATAGAATGACCTTCATAGAAATGGAATCGTCCTTGCAGGAATGCAACGGTAGTATGATTAACTTTTGCAAAAATTAGGTTTCCTTTATGTGATGGGGCGGTGCTTTGAACAAAACCCGGAATCTCTTTGTAGGGAATTGTAGAAATAACCTCGAAAGATTCTGCCATATCACTCAATCCAGTTCCAAGTATAATGGCTGCTTTAGGTTGATCAGAAAATTTGTTCTTAAGCCATTGTGCAGTTTCTCTATATGTCATCCTTTTACTCCTGCATGGGGTTGGGGTACGATATCTTCTTTTATCTGCTTAAACTCTCCATCCATCAATTGTTCAGTATCCTTGCTTAGTAAGGGATCTTTATTAATGCGATCTTGGAAGCTTTGCAGTTCCACTTTAAACTGCATCAAGAATTGGCGTTTTTGTTCTTTGATGGACAAATACTGATGTTCCAAAACACTAAGATGCTGTTTTGCTTCGTTAATTGCGCGTTTAGCTTTAAGTTCTGCTTCATGAATGATGTTTTCGGCTTCCTTGCGGGCATTAGCGATAATATCCGCTTTAGTTTTTTCGGCAAATACAAGTGTTCTGCTAATAAGCTCTTCACGACGCTTGAGGTCTTCCACGGCAGAATTTGCAGAGACTGCTTCTTGTTTTACCTCGTACTGCATTTGCTCGCGGCGCGATAATTCACGCTCTTGTTTTCTCAATAATTCGTCTAACTCCGAAGCTACTTGTTCCAAAAAGGCACGCACTTCCTTTTTGTTGTAGCCAAACATTTGTCCAGAAAACTCTTGATGTCTTATATCTAAAGGGAATAGGGGCATTTTATATTCCTCCCGCTATATTAAGCTGCCAAGTATCCTTTGCAGGATATTTAAAAGAAGATAAGCCACAATAGGCGAAAAATCAAGTCCCATATTTGGTATAATATTGCGTATTGGGGCTAGTAATGGTTCGGTCATGGTAAATAAAAATCTATAGATGGGGTTATAAGGATTTTGCACAATCCAGCTTGCTATTACTCTGGCAAAAATGATCAAATTATACATGTTGATCATCTGGATAATAACCAGTATAATTAGAACATGAGGA
>JAJBBD010000089.1 GCA_020532355.1 Candidatus Cloacimonadota bacterium
CGCTGCTCATCCGGAGATACGGAGATAGTTTTATATTCCTCCGGAAAGATGTCCTTCCAGTTCAGATAGTGGTCAAACTCGCCTGTGATGGTGCCAAACCTGGCTTCATTGCCATGAGTGACGATGTTGAAGAGATTGCAATGGAATAGCCGCTCTTCGCCTTCCTTGATGCCATAGTCATCCACACGCAAGTTAGCATAGCGGTTAATCTGGATAAATGCCTCACTTAAGGGTTGAGCCACATCCATGTCTTTACATTCCACTACTACGATCGGCAAGCCATTGATAAACAGCACAATGTCCGGAATGATCGCCTGCTTGCTGGCTCCCGGAGTCTCGATCTTGAACTGGTTAATGGCGATAAAGCTATTGCGCTCAGGATTGGCGAAATCAATCAGCCGCACCGTGGGGTTTTGCTCTCCGGTCAGTGTATTCTGATCAACCGTCGTATTGCGGGTCAGAAGCTCAAACACTGCCTGATTTGCCTTGAGTAAGTCCATCCCCGGATGCATGGTCAGCTCGCTAAGTACCGCCTCAAGCTGTTTATCAGTTAGCCAGCTTCTGCCATCTTCAGTGAGATTAATCCTTTTCAGAGAAGCACTAAACTCGTTCTCAAGAATATACTCTCTGAAGCTTTCTCTCCTGCTGATGCTTGGATCATAGGGAGTAAACCCGGTTCCCTGATCAATTACTTCCCAACCAAGCTGCTGCAGCTTATCCAGGAAGGGACGTTCAACGCTGGTGTATTCTGACATAATCTACCCCAAGAGAACCTTGTCTATTATATCTTCAATTTCCTGCACTGAGAACGCTCCCCTAACTTGTCCATTCTCCAGAACTTTTAACTTCTCTTCAGTAACTATAAGTGTTCCGTTTCTTCCACCACCTTCTTGGTAAGGGAGTATTTCGTTTTCTCTATAGAATGCGAGTTTTTTGCTCCACCTTTCTATATATTCTGGGTCGTGCATCATACCACAATGTTCCCAGTAGTAAGTAACCCCTGTATCATCATTGTCAATGATGTAATCAGGTAAAATAACTACATCCTTAATGGTTATTCTCTTCTCATACATAGGTTTAATACCCTTCTTGAGCATCAACTGATAGATTATCAACTCACTTTTTGACCTTAGCATAACCCCATCTTCTGCTTGATGTATGAGGTTCTTTTCTAGGTAGTGACCATCAAAGTCGATGACATTGGGCTTAAAGAAGAGATTGGTGATACGGCTTAATGTTTCCGATTTCAACTGACTAGAATACTTTAGTAATTCAAGACCCTCTCCCTGCAGTAGCATCACAACTCTACCTTTTTGACGAGTTAGAGCGGTATAAATCATTTCACGAGAAAGGAGAGAACAATGCTGGGGTATTACTATAAAAGTGGTGCCAAACTCACTTCCTTGCGCCTTATGTATCGTTAAAGCGTACGCAAGTTCCAGCGGAGACTCCCCTTCTTCGCTAAACATCCAACTCCAGAAAGTATATGTATATCCTTTTTGGGAGGTAAACTCCACATGTGTGTTTTTGGGCTGTTGTTTATCAGCTTTCTTTCTGAATTGCCCTATCACTACACCAATTTCACCATTAGCCAGGTAATTCAAACCATCAAACGGGTACACTGATTTTGAATCTCTGGACTTATTGATGACATTAATTACTTTATCCCCGTAGACAATCTGTTCGGAACCGAGTGGTTCAGGCAGTTTTCTATACTTGTTCTGGATTTGCTTACTACGGAATTGCTTATGTATCTTTCTATTAATGGCTGATACTCCGTACAATTTTCCTCTAACCGGAGACAGAATTTGCCAATCTTCAACCGAGTGAACTGCTACACCTTTGTTAAAATAGTAGTTATCTACAGCACCGAGCGATTTATTAAAGCCATCCAGGTCGTCAAAACTCTCCATTGCCAGTTCTTCATGAAGTACCTGTTCGAGCAGTTTGTTAAAATCATCTTCATTCTGCCAACGTTCAACCCGGATATTTTCTGATGCTTTCTTGCTAATAAGGAGTTTGAAAACAGATTCGGCTGCAGGCTCCATAGTTCCTCCACCAAACCACTCCGCTAATTGTAAATCCTCTCGACTTGCACCACCTTGCCTGCGCCTGATTGTTAGTTCTGCATAACCAGGGGCAACCTTCGGAAATGAAGAGTCAATATCAGAAGGTCTCAGGTAGTTTACAATATCCACAAAAGGTCTTCCTGCTCCTATCGGTGGTAGTTGTCTATGGTCCCCGACTAATATGAATCTCTTAACGCCTTGCAAGCAATCCATAGTCGTTGAAAGCATCTCCTCTGTCAGCATGGAACACTCGTCTATGATCACAGTCTGATACGGCTCGGCACATCTCTTGTCAGACATCACGTATCTCCCTGTATCAGTGTCGTACCGTGAATAACTAACCAGAAACTGTGCAATAGTTTTTGCTGTTATGTTGATATCCCGGGCAATTTCTTCCATTCTTACCCTAGCTTTTCCAGTTGGAGCTAAGAAGAGAACTCCTGCACTCATAATCTCTTGCTGGCCAGCAAGTATCGTCAACAAAGTAGTTTTACCAGTTCCAGCAGGACCAATTAACAAAGAAAACCTTGATTCTGCAAGTGTCTGAAGTGCAGCTACTTTTTCATGCCTTGCTCTTTGTTCTTGATCATCAATTTGAGAACCTGGCAGCTTCGAGTTCAGAGTTACTTCCCAGTCTTCACTTATCAGAAGCTTTTGACCTTTTACCCTATCCATGATCTTCTTGGATATGATATTTTTGGTAAGGACATATCTGTTTAATTGGTAAGCTCTATCACCAGATGCGGTATCTGTTATTGCAATATCGCCACTAAAGACGTCTTCTGCGAGATCGTAATAGTCGCTATTAATTGGACATTCTGGGCGAATTCCCAAACTACGAATCTGGTTCACTAAGTCTTTCCTTGGAAGTAAAGTATGACCAGCATTGGATGCAATTTCTAGCTGATGAATAGTAAAGGCTTTGATTCTGTTGCTTGCCAATGGGTCAGTATATCTCATTGACACCGGTAACAGGTCTGGATAGTTTTCTTTGGTATACAACCCCATATCAATGGTCTTGATATCTACTGGTATCGTAGATAATCTTAGATCTGTGTAGATCAAATATGGATCAACTAGATACTCGCTCTCTCTTCGATCATGAACATACTTAGTTCTCTCTTCCTCAACCCATAGAGCAATTGCTTGTTCTATGGACAGATCGAACCGGCTTAGTAAATGCAGGAAGCTCAACCTATCTGGCTTTCTTTGCATTATCGATTTATACAAAGTCTTAGTATTTTCAGGTACTAAACTTTCAATTCTGCCATCTATTATGCCAGTATTACCGTCTGCAATCTTTTCAAATACTCTCCATGGATTAGATTGACAATCCTTGAGGTTATTGATTATCTCAGCAGCGACGAAATGCCCTTTCTCAATTCCAAATGCGCATAGAGCCGCCCCCATACCTGGATATGCTCCTCTGAGTTTATCTAGTTTTGAGATCTCATTGTGAATCCATTTTATCGCTGATTGATTGTGTTTGCCTATTCCAAATTCTTCTGCTCTTTCAAAAGCTTGCAGACATTCTAGTAAGATTCTTATCGCTGCATCATTGCTGACGTGTTCTGATGCATACGAAAACTCCAAGTGCTTGTCATCTGGAATTGAGACAATGATGTCGTTGATATCAAATTCTGGATTAGTCTTCTGAAAATCAGTAGCCTCATTATATGGCAATAAGAAACCATCTTTACAATCATTACGAATACTGTGATGTATCATGTGTTCCCAATAGGCTGTCCCAAACTTCTCGTTAGAACCCTCATATGCCTCACTTGGTTTGATATCATTAATCTTTCCAACCCCAATAAGCACCTTTCTGTTATCTTCAACAAAGGGGACCTGTTTTGCATATGCAAACACCAGAGAACTTGTAACATCAAGATGCTCAAAGAAGCAGTTCAATAGAGCTTTCTGGTTACGTATCTCCTGCACCCAACTTACAGGTTTTCCCCAATCTAGTACTGGTTCCCTGTCATCAGCATAATCAAGGTTATAAGCTTCCGATAGAAGTTCTGCATTTTCTTTTAAGACCCATCTATATGGAACAGCAGAAAAACTAAACGGCGGATATACGATTGTAGTAGGTTTTAAGTGCCCATGAGTCTTAGGAGATCCGTTGAAATATGGATGTGTTACAACTTTACGAATTGGGAACCCAGCCATAAAAACACCACGCTCACTGGCGCATACAGGATAATCATCTTGGGATAGATCTCTGATGGATTTTCCAGACAGTTTATCTTCTTTTTCATCGTCTCTATTCTCAGCACAATTCTTGAGTACTAAGCATGCGCTGTTTGCCTTTGGATTTCTGCAAATAGTTCCATCCCATCCATTGTCATGCCATGGCACTCTAACTGATAAGTGTTTTATCGGGTAATTGGAGTTATGTTTCATCATACCTAAATCCTCATCTCATTTAATCCTTACTTTCCCTGTAAGCAATTCTGCCATCAGACCTTTCTTCAGATCATGATACTTGCTCTGATTGCTTTGTTCTTTCTTAAGTGTTTCATCCAATGCCTTAAGAACAGCAGCTATCTGTTTCTGCTCAACGAGCGATGGCTTCAGTATCAAAGTGGCCTCCAGATCACTCCGGATAATCCCATTGATTGATGTCCCCTGGTTCATCTTCTTGAAGTCCTCAACCAATA
>JAJBBD010000090.1 GCA_020532355.1 Candidatus Cloacimonadota bacterium
GTCTGCTTATTGACGCTCAGTACCTTGAGATAGTCTAATATCTCAATATAATCTTTCGCTGCAAGAAGTCTAACTATGAGTTCAACAAATTTTCTCCTAGTACTCCAACAAACATAGTGTTTTTTCCTAACCCGCCCCACTAGTGGGCACTAGTATTGAAAACGATCTTTTTAACTCCGGTCATCGAGCGGTTGTGATACTAAAGAAAAATCTTGACTTGATTTATGGCTACAAAGGAATTGAAATACTTTGTTTTACAGAAGGATGAACTAATGGAAAATGAACCCAAAACTCCTGTACCGAATTTTATTCGTAATATTATAGAAGAAGATATCCAAAGTGGTAAACACGATTACATCGTTACCCGATTCCCTCCTGAGCCAAATGGATATTTACATATCGGTCACGCCAAATCAATCTGTTTAAATTTCGGCTTAGCACGAGATTTTGAGGGCAGATGTCATCTCCGTTTTGACGACACAAATCCCGTGAAAGAAGACGTGGAATACGTAGATAGCATCATGGAAGACGTACGCTGGCTTGGATGGAATTGGAACGACAAGCTGTTTTATGCATCAGATTACTTCGACAAGCTATATGAGTATGCAGAAATCCTTATCCAAAAAGGCAAAGCATTTGTATGCGATCTGAACATGGATGAACTCCGCAAGTACCGCGGAACCCTTACCATACCTGGTAAAGACAGCCCTTACCGAAATCGTTCCATCGAGGAAAACCTTGATTTGTTTAGGCGCATGCGCTCTGGTGAATTCCCTGAAGGCAGCAAGTCTTTGCGCGCCAAGATCAACATGGAAAGTCCCAATCTAAATATGAGAGATCCTGTTATTTACCGCATAAAAAAGAACGATCACCATCGTACAGGAGATAGCTGGCAAATCTACCCCATGTACGATTATACGCATTGCATATCTGATGCTTTGGAAGGAATAACACATTCGATATGTACCTTAGAGTTCGAAGACCATCGCCCTCTTTATGATTGGTTTTTAGATCAATTGCCTGTGCCCTGCCACCCTCGCCAAATAGAGTTTGCTCGCTTGAACCTCAGCTACACTGTGATGAGCAAGCGCTTGCTGCTGGAACTAGTAAAAAACGGTTATGTAAATGGTTGGGACGATCCCCGCATGCCTACTATTGCTGGTATGAGAAGGCGTGGCTATACTCCCGAAGCAATTCGGGATTTTGCGGATCGCATCGGGGTAGCAAAAGCTAATAGCATGGTAGATTTTGAGCTACTAAATTTCTGCGTCCGAGAGGATCTTAATAAAAAAGCCTTGCGCCGCATGGCAGTTCTTGATCCTATCAAACTTACCGTTACTAACTATCCTGAAAGTAAAATTGAAGAGTTGGTTGCCGAAAACAATCCTGAGGATCCCGCTTCAGGCAATCGCATGATCAGCTTTTCACGCAATCTCTTTGTTGAAAGGGAAGACTTTATGGAAGAACCGCTTAAGGGTTGGTTCCGCTTAGCTCCCGGCAAAGAAGTACGCTTGAAACATGCATACTATATTACTTGTGATGAAATTATCAAGGATGCGATGGGAAATATCACCGAACTTCGTTGTTCTTACGATCCCAATAGTAGAGGTGGTTGGAGTAAAGACGGCCGCAAGGTTAAGGGCACAATTCACTGGGTTTGCGCAGAAACTGCCATCCCTCTTCAAGTGCGATTATTTGAGCACCTCTTCACTATTCCAGATTTAGGCGATATCGAAGAAGGAAAAAGCCATTTAGATTATCTCAATCCAGCCAGTTTGATTGTAAACAATGATGCCCTAGCAGAAAGCTCATTAAGTGAAGCCAACCCAGGAGATAAGTTCCAATTCTTACGAATGGGTTATTTCTGTGCGGATAAAGATTTTTCAGCGAATAATCCTGTATTCAACCGCATAACTACGCTCCGAGACAGTTGGGCAAAACAAAAGAAAAAACAATAACCTACCTGGAGGAAAACATGACTTACAAAGTTGTACTTATCAAGATCGACCGTCGTGCCACCGAAGCCACTAGAGTGCAAAGCATTCTTACCGATTTCGGATGCAACATCAAGGTGCGATTGGGACTGCATGAGGTTTCCAAAGAATTCTGTGCAAACGATGGTCTGGTAGTTTTGGAAGTAGAGGGTGATATGGCTCTACTGAAAGAGATGATGGATAAACTGAACGCCATCGAGTATGTAAAAGCCCAGTTGATCGAAATGTAACCCTTTACTCAAATCCTATAAACGCCGGTGATCATACCGGCGTTCTTTTTTGGGGCAAACTAACGATTAGGGTTTTGGAGCGGAGACTTTGTATTTTGGTAGTCTACATCTTTATCCGGTTGTTACAAAAAACGTGGGCAACCCCACGTTTTATCCTAATTTTAGTGAACAATGCGTGTTCCTGTCTTGCCTTCAAAGGCATCCACAATTTTTTCGATTGAAGTAATCAACACTTCACTGCCACCCCGCTTCAAAAAATCTATTGCTGCAAGTATCTTTGGACCCATACTTCCAGCGGGAAATTGTTTTTCATCATAATGCGTTTGCGCTTCTGCTACTGTCATTACATCCAGATCCTGTTGATTCTCTTTACCAAAATTGATAGAAACCTTCTCCACTCCAGTTAGAATCACAAACAAGTCCGCTTTGATGTTCAAAGCCAACAGTGCACTGGCAAAGTCCTTATCTATAACGGCATCTATGCCTTCCAAACTTCCATTATCCTCACGATATACGGGAATTCCTCCGCCACCAACGGCAATTACGATCTCACCTTCGTGAACCAGCTCATTGATTGTCTCAGCAGGAATAATCTCAATAGGCATTGGTGAGGGTACCACCCGGCGATAACCCTTGCCAGAATCTTCTTTTAGGCTCCAACCCAAGCTTTTTTTCAGCTCATTTGCTTGTTCAGCGGTATAATAGGTACTGCCCACAAACTTAGTAGGATTCTTCATACTGGGATCGTTTTTATCCACTACTACTTGTGAAACGATGGTTATTACCTGTTTGGAGATGCCTTGCTGAAGTAGCTTGTTTTGTAAGCTTTGCTCTATCATATAGCCCATAGTACCTTCTGTGGCAGCATTTAGCACACCTAGGGGCAAAGCTGCAAGGCCTTCTTTTTCTCCTGCTTCCTGTTGGCGGAGAAGATTTCCCACCTGAGGTCCATTGCCATGGGTAATACTTAGTTGATAGCCTCTGCTGATAAGTTCCACGATGCCATCCAATGAGTTTCTGGTATTGGCAAACTGCTCCGTAATAGTTCCTTTCTGACCTGCCTTAATGATGGCATTTCCGCCTAAAGCAAGAACCGCTGTCTTTTTCATATATTTTCCTCTTTATGTATTTAAGTGAAAGCCGGGGATGAGCAAAAAACTCACCCCCGGATATGGATATATCCTTAAATAGGATTGCTTATTTCTTCTTGGAAGTTGATTTTTGGGGTGTTTTCTTTTTAGGGGCTGCTTTCTTTGCAGCAAAACCTTCCAATACCTCAGCCACAGTTGGGCTGCCAATTTCCTGCAGTTCATAGCCAACCTGACAAGCGGGTTTGGTGATTTTTACGATGCGACGCAGGTCGATTGGGGTAGCGATAACCACAGAATCACATTCGGTAGTATTGATAGTTTTTTCCAAATCCTTGATCTGTTTAGCACTATATCCCATAGCTGGAAGCAGAATGCCAATATCCGGATATTTTCTATATGTATCTTTAATCTCGCCAACTGCCCAAGGACGAGGATCTACAAAATCGGCACAGCCATATTTCTCAGCAGCAACCATTCCAGCGCCAAAGGTCATCTCACCGTGGGTAAGGGTAGGGCCATCTTCCACTACTAATACATTCTTGTTCAAAATCATCTCGGGATGATCTACAAAGAGAGGGGAAGCAGCTTCGATTATCTTGGCATTGGGATTGATGGCGCGTACATTGGCACGTACTTCGTTGATATCGTCCATATCGGCACTATCAATTTTGTTGATTACAACTACATCTGCCATCAATACATTGGTTTCGCCAGGATAGTAGGAGATTTCATCGCCAGGGCGGTGAGGATCTACTACTACTATGCGAACCATTTCGTTTGAGCAGTAGAAAGGAATATCGTTATTCCCGCCGTCCCAGATGATGACGTCTGCTTCTTTTTCGGCTTCGCGAACGATAGCTTCATAATCTACACCAGCATAGATAACACTACCCATTTGGATATGGGGCTCGTATTCTTCCATTTCTTCGATGGTGCATTTGTGTTTTTTAAGATCAGAAAGTTCGGCAAAACGTTGTACTTTCTGTTTTACCAAATCGCCATAAGGCATGGGATGGCGAATAGATACAACTTTAAGTCCTCGTGCTTTGAGGGCTTTCACAACCGCACGGGTAGTCTGAGACTTTCCACATCCTGTGCGTGTTGCACAAATGGTTACTAGTGGTTTGCTGGTTTTAATTGTAGTGTTTTCTGCACCCATCAGCATAAAATCTGCGCCAGTGGCATTTACCAAAGCGGCTTTGTGCATAACCACTTCATAGGGAAGATCGCTGTATGCAAGGACCACAAGGTCCACATTGTGTGTTTGGATAAGTTTCTTAATCTCACTTTCGGGTTTGATCTCGATACCTTTGGGATAGAGCTTACCTGCCAAGGCAGCAGGATATTTCTTATCGTCGATACCGGGGATTTGGGTGGCGGTAAAAGCTACGACTTCATAGTCCTTATTATCGCGGAAAAAGACGTTGAAATTGTGGAAGTCGCGCCCTGCAGCGCCCATAATGATAACTTTGCGTTTCATTGAGAATCTCCTTTATTTACTTAGTTTTTGTTCTTTGTAACAAGCTTTCAAACATACTTTTAACGTCAAGAAAAATCTTGAATCCATCCTTATTCCTTAGCTCTATCCTAAGTTTTAAATAGTTCAATTGCTTTAAGTAATTCCAATAAGAACGTTCAATGCTCAGGCAAAGGTTATATCTTAACACACTAAGTGTGGTGGTTGCGAATTCAGAACCTCAAGCTAGCTTATCTGCAATCTGTTTATGTGTATTGAGTTATGTAAAACAATAGTCACAATTTTCCAAGATATTAAAGTGCTTGACCCAAATTGA
This sequence comes from Candidatus Cloacimonadota bacterium, assembly GCA_020532355.1. Classification (NCBI taxonomy): domain Bacteria; kingdom Pseudomonadati; phylum Candidatus Cloacimonadota; species Candidatus Cloacimonadota bacterium. The sequence continues at coordinate 5,109 of JAJBBD010000090.1, forward strand.
CTCTCGCTATTATTTGAGTCATTTATGCATTCAACCGTACATGTGAGGTACTTAGATTATGTTAATAAGAAAATACGATCCTGCGAAAGATGCGGAAGCATTGATTCAACTGATCAAATTGGAGGGCAAAGAGTGGATATGCTATTGGGGTGATGATTCTATAGGAAAGTATAAATTAGCTTTAAAAAAATCAATCACCTATGTGGCATACAATCATAATGAGCTTATCGGCTATTCACGCTCATTGGAGGATTGTGGCTTTTACATTTATGTATGCGACTTGTTAGTTTGCAAAAAGCACAGAGGCAAGGGCTTGGGACGTATGCTGATGGAATGTATTAGAGATGAATTTCCGGATTATGGCACTTTTGTGATGTCTGATGTAGATGATTATTACCACAAATTGGGCTACAAAAAGCAAGGATCAGTATTCCAAGTATCCTGATCGCAGCTCAGTTTCAAAAAATACATCCGTTTAGTGTTTGATAGCTGACCTATTGTAGTTATTTATAAGATATACCTGCCACACTTAACTCTTCAAA
>JAJBBD010000091.1 GCA_020532355.1 Candidatus Cloacimonadota bacterium
CCCAAGCAACGACCCCGTCAACCGTCCCGGTTCATATGAACGTGCAAAGCAACTTGTACAGCACATAATGACTGAATATTCGTATATATATGCAGCCGACTTTGGACGCTTGCGGCAAGACGAGGCGCGTTTTGAAATTTCTGTTAAGGATGCATTGATAACAGGAGCCATTGATTTGCTTATGCTCGAAGATCCAAAAAGAGGTATTATTACAGCGGATGTTATCGACTTTAAGTCGATGGAAACACCTGAGGACGTTGCATCTTATGATTGGCGGGATATGTCTGTTCAGGTGCAATTATACTCAAAGGCGGCAAAAGAGGTTTTAGGCGAAAATGTGGAAACAGGTTATATACATACATTAAAAGACAATCAGCGTACTGCTGTGCCAGTGGACAACCAATCCGTAAACAACGCCATCGGTGTTATTGAATGGGCTGTCAAAGGGATACTCATTGGTGACTTTCCTATGAGAGCTTGTCAACAGAACTGTGTTAGTTGCGACTTTAAGGCAATGTGCGCTCAAAAGCTCCAAGCCTTCAAAAACACGGAAACCCCTCCGCAAATCAACACTCCAGCGGGTTTGAAAACTATCGCCGCGTTGGACATTGAAAGTGAGGGAGGTTATTAATGAGATTTGAATTTGAAGCAGTAGACATATTTTCAGGCTGCGGAGGTGTATCCTGTGGACTTACTTTGGCTGGTTTTAAAGTAAAAGCTGCGGTTGAAATTGATCGTAGCGCAGTAGAAACCTATCAAAGCTATCAACCGCTTAGCATGGTAAAAGTATTGCATGATGACATTTGCAATTTGAGCGGTTGGGAAATACTTAAAGCCGCTGATATAAAAAAGGATGACATATATTTGTTCGCTGGCTGTCCTCCATGCCAAAACTTCTCACGTAAAAACCCAAAAAACATAAAGAAAACCCTTGCTGAACGCAAAAAACTTTTATTTGAGTTTTTGCGAATAATCGAGGAATTGGAACCACCGTTCATACTGATGGAGAATGTGCCAGGCCTTAAGACCAAATCCAACAAGGAAATCCTCGACGAATTTCTAACTCGTCTGAGAAAGAGATATTTGGTGGTAGAAGGCATTCTTAACTCTGCTGACTACGGAGTTCCGCAGATACGTAAGCGATTTGTGCTACATGCCGTGCGAGAAGACATTCACAAGGAATTGAATGATAGCGGGTTTCAATTCGAGTTTCCGAAGCCAACTCACTCAGAGAAAGAAACTGACGGTTTACTCCCGTGGAAAACGGTACAAGAAGCCATCGGTGATCTACCGCCCATTAGAGCGGGTGAAACCTACGTGGATCCCGAAGGGAAAATTCACAATCATAAGTGCGCTAATTTGAGCGATATCAACCTTCAGCGCATACGGGCAATCCGGGCCAACGGTGGTTCGCGTGACGGATTACCAGAAGATTTGGTCTTGGAGTGCCATAAAAAAAAGGATGCTAATGGCAATGTCTTTTCAGGACATAAGGATGTTTACGGTATTATGGATGCTAACAAACCAGCACCTACAATGACAGGAGGATGCCTAAGCTATTCAAAGGGGCGCTATGGACACTACGAACAGGATAGGGCAATTTCAATTCGTGAAGCGGCTCGTTTGCAAACATTTCCAGACAATTTCATATTCAGTAACTCGCTTACAGCGGCTGCTCTGCAAATTGGCAATGCTGTACCGATAGACCTTGTAAAGGCGAGTGCTATAGTACTGAAACAAGCAATGTATATAGTAAAAGAGAAAAGAATTAAAAAAAAACGCAGCTGATTTTTTGAGGTATTGGAGGAAGGGGCTAAACAAGCTGAGGGGTTCAACAGGAAGTGATTTTGTTACGGAGGTAGCTGTACCATGACAAATGATAAGAAGCGCTTTTGCTTAACTGATAAGTGCGACATATACTTTGAAAACTCGCTTATATCTAAAGAGCTAATTGTCAAAAAGTATGCCGAATTTTTCATGTCCGCTTTGTCTGGTAATGGCCATTCAGTCAGCGTAGCGTTGCATACGGGTTCCATTTGCTTTGATATTGTATCGTTTATTATGGTTGCATTAGCATCTGTATCGTTTGATAGGACTAACTCCGAATCGATTATTGATTCTTTAAATGAAGGTGATATTGTTCTGTTCAGAAATGGTCGGTATCGTTGGCGTGGATTGGATTTCAGAGATGGAACCCAATACATTACTCTAGAGCAGGATGGCAGAGGGAAAAACGGAAAAACAATTTCTTGGATTCCGTTTGAGGATAATAAAAACTTAATAAAACCCTACTATGGGACTTCAAGCTTGACCGACGGAAGAGGAATAAGGCGACAAGATAACAAAAGAGCTGATTTCATTTCGCATATATTGGGAGTTCCAGTAACAGAGGTGCCAAGTGTTACTGGTGCTTCTGTGGTTATTGTTACCGAACGTGACACTTTTGCCCGTTTATCTAAAGGTTTACGCATTTCTTATGGAGACAACATGAGCGTAGGATTGCTGGATATAGTTACAGCATCGTATTATGCGGACAGCGGTGAAGAATATCAACTAGGTAACAATCCAGCAAAAACAGAACCAGTATTGAAGATAACGAGGAAAATATCGACCGCTCGTGAGTTGGTGTTAGAGAAACATGGAAATACAACAGTCGGGTTGATGGTTATCGGTGCAGATGCAGTATCAAATGGTGGTTCCGAACTGATTGACCTCTTGGGAAGAAAAACTCTTAAATTTTCTCATATTGCGGTAGAAATTGATTCAGAATGTGCGAAAGATATTATTGAATCGCAGGGGGGAGCTGCAGTATTTGCGTGTACAAGGGAATTTCTGTTGCAAAATTCTCTTCCTCCACAAGAGATAAATAACCTAACCCTTGAACTTGACAGACAAATTGAGAATATTGTTAATAATACAGTTAAGACAGAGATTGTTGATGGCGGATGCTCATGGGAAAATTTTCGTAAAATCAAAGAAGCGTTATATGCAATAAAGAACTCTGAATGGAATGACGATAATAAGAACTCTTTTCTAATTAAAGCATATTCCCTCCTTAACCTCTTAATCACAGCTGTATTTCCTATTGAAAAACTCGAAAAAGCTATAGAAAACGGCATGTTGAAGGCCAGTGTGACTTCTCCTGCTATCCGGATCCGTGAACTTAGGGATTTAGCAGAAAATGCAGAATCTGTAGAATATCATTGTATATATGTTATCGATGCTTTAGAACAGTTGTACAAATCTTGCTTCGCAGATTGTTCTAAATATAATGCTTTAAAGCGATACCTCGAGTCTTCGAACGCAGAAAAAATTGCTCTTGTTGTACCAAAAGCATATTATGTCAATATCCTCTGTGAGGACGAAATATTTTACAGAAGAGGAATAACTATAGTAACCGCCAACCGTTTTGATAACTCTGTATGCTATGACGAGATCATAGCTATAGGTGATTTCTGCGGAAAACGGTTTGATCCGGTAAAATGTAGAGCGGCTGAAAATGTTATTGTATTGCTTTATGAATGCGAAACGCACTGGTTCAAGTACAAAAAATACAAAGCGGAAACTTTTGAGAATAAATTGAATTCCAGAATCGGTGTTATTCAAGATGATCTATTTGATGATGACCTGGAAAACAATGAAGATAAGAACAATGACTTAATCTCATTTATTGATGAGGAAGTGGGTTTGGAAAAGTATATAAATAATATAAGTATACTTGATATCAATAAGTATACTTCTAACGTTTCTGGCAATGCTGGAGACACATTAACATCCGAAGTATGCGCTATAGGGCGATTTGTAAGCGATGAACAAGTATTATTTTCCAAGTACTACAAAGCAGTTGTTTTTGATTCTGTAACTGGAACAGTATCTGAAATTGCTGCGGAAAGTCTTTCTGCAGGGGATCAGCTTGTATTTCTAAAACGAGACGGATATGCCAGAAATATGGTTGATTATATATATGAGAATTTACAGATAAGCGGTCGCTTAAGTTCAGATGTTTTGGATGCGACTGAAAAGGCATCTTATTGGAAAGATATTTTGCGCGAATACAAAGTAATTTATGACCTTTCATATAGGGATATTGCAACAAGGCTTCAAAAACTCGGAAGCTCATTACAAGAGGCTTCCATTCGTCAGTGGCTTATCGAAGAAAGTCATATAGTGGGGCCTCGAGATGAAATTACGTTAAGACATATAGCCCAACTTACTCAGGATCCATACCTTCTTAATGACACGCACAGTTATTTCGAAGCATGCCGCATTGTACGGCGGCAAAGAAAAGAAATACTAGAATTAATCGGAAAAGCTATTTTAGACAAGCTACGCGGACACAAACCACCTATAGGAAGTATTCTTGAAATAGTATACGATAATGTGGAAAATTTGTCTGAGATTTTAGAGTTGGCCACACTAAATTTGCTTGAAGAACCAGTTACTGTTTCTGCTAACTTAATCAATAAACCGATTACGGATTGGGAGGTTACAATATGACAAATAATGAAATTCGAGAGCAGATGATTGCAGCTAGAGAAGAATATATTCAATTAACTAAGTCTGAGCTTCTAGGGCCTGGTTCGGAATTCAGCATACCTGATGCTGAACACGAGCTTATTTCAAGCAGCCCGACAAGCCGTTACTCAGTAGGTATATTATATCCGCAAGGGAACGAAATCAGTCAGGATAACGATGAAACCATACCAAAGGAAGAAAACGGTGAAGGAATCGCATACGAATTTGAGGATTCTTTTACGCAGAATGATGAACCGAATGAGACAATAACAAAAGCGATACGAAACTGTGAATACGACGAAACTGCTCAAGAAAACTTAGATGAAGAAATAAGCCTTTCTTCTCAGTATATGCCTTCGTCTATGGGGATAACTTTTATTGTAAGGGGAAAAACAGATTTAGTACATGGCAGTGCTGATTTTGCTACATATAGAAAAGCAAAAGTTTCCGACTGCATAATCCCTTATGTTCCAGATAATTCCGAAAGCTACTCCATACCACCTGAGCTTGAGCATAAAATGGTTTATGATAAAGAATTGAAGATAATTAAACTTATTTCTTCAATTAATGCAAAAGAAGTCAGAGACATCTTTGAAAGGGACACAATACCTGAGAATGAGTCTTTTGTATTAAAAAGAATAGCTTATCGTTTTGTTGATTTTTGTAGAAACGGTTATGTTCGTGTCCCCCATATGGTTGAGTTTACACTGGATTTTTCGCAAAGTGATTATATAGATAATAATAGAGAACTAGATGGTACAACTGCTAAAATCACGGCGTTGCGTACAAGAATCTCAGACAATCTATGGTCAATAACTGTTATGCTGGTTAACGATCTTAGGGAAACACCAGCAAAGCCCAACAATTGTATTTTTCAACCTTTTATTAACGTTTCATCTGAAAAGAATGAATTTGTATTTGTAGAAACGGAACTTAATGATGATCCGGAAACAATGGATGATGAAGAACATTCACTTGAGTTGCAATATCGACACAAAAAAGTGTATGGTACAGGTCTTGGTGTTTCAGTTGATTGGAATATCAATGATGAAGGTAAAGGCAGTATTTGGAGTGAATTCTTCCCGATAGCAGAGGTTGCGCCGATGGATTTCAACCTACCAGTAAATGATAAAATTAGTTCGGAAAAACTGTCAATGAAGTATTTGTCAGATTTAAATCCAACGGATAAATCGCATAAACTCTTCGATTTAAAAAGTATGGTTGACTTATATAAAAAATGGGTTGAAGATCTTAAAAATATTGCTGAAACACTTGATATACGATATAAATCGGCAGCAGCTAAAAATATTGCAGAATGCGAACGCGCTTGTAATCGAATGTATTCAGGAATTAAAACATTGCGAGATAATGATATTGCATATAATGCTTTTATGCTGGCAAACAGAGCAATGTTTATGCAAAGAATACACCTTAAAATGCAAGCAGAAACAGCCGACAAAGACCGTTATCCTGATGATATGCAAATTGCTTCAATTTTGAGTAATATGGATTATAGAAAAGCTGACGATGGAGATTGCAAATGGCGACCTTTTCAGATTGCATTTTTACTGATGGATATTAACTCAATAGTTGATGATGCATCGCCTGAACGTGACATTGTAGACCTTATTTGGTTTCCTACTGGCGGGGGTAAGACAGAGGCATATCTCGGGTTAACTGCATTTACGATTTTCTATCGTCGGTTAAAACACCCTAAACAATCAGGTGGTACTGCAGTGATGATGCGTTATACACTTCGTTTGCTTGCAGCTCAACAATTCACTCGTGCCTCTACATTGATATGTGCTTGCGAATATATCCGCAGAGATTGTGAAGCAAAACGCCACAGGTATCCTTCTTATATGTTAGGTAAAGAGCCAGTTACTATTGGCTTGTGGATAGGTGGAACTCATATTCCAAACAGAAATGAAGATGCAAAGTTTCATTTAGAAAAGTTGTTGAATGTAAAAGAGCATTACTATGTCCGGAGTGAGAAAGACAGACATAATAAATTCCAGGTATTAAAATGTCCTTGGTGCGGCACAAAACTTGTCAAAGATGAGAAGGACAAAAAACTTGTCGGTAAGTGGGGCTACAGTATGAGGGACAATAAGCATTTCTATATGTTTTGTCCGCAAGATGAATGCGATTTTACTACGCGATTGCCTATTCAAATAATTGATGAAGAACTATACGAAGATCCCCCAACATTGCTTTTCGGAACAGTGGACAAATTTGCAATGCTACCTTGGGACGGACGCATTGGATCATTCTTTGCAACAGACACTAGTAATCGTACGCCTGAATTGATTATTCAAGATGAACTTCACCTGATTTCAGGTGCACTCGGAACTATAGTAGGTCTGTATGAAACTGCTGTTGATGCTTTATGCAGCAGTAAAGGTATACGTCCCAAAATAATAGCTTCAACTGCAACAATACGCCGAGCTAAGGAGCAATGTTCAGTTCTGTATAATCGTGAAGTTGTTCAATTCCCTGCTCCTGGCTTAAATTCAGATGACTCATTTTTCGCCCGGGAAGCTAAAATATCATATAAAGAAGGCGTGTTCGGTCGGAAATATGTTGGGATTATGCCGTCTGGAAAAACAAAGGCTATGACTGAAATACGAGTTATGGCTGCTCTTTTACAAAGAATTTATATGATGAACCTACCAGATGAAGTAAAGGATAAAATGTGGACTTTAACAGCGTATTTTAACAGCCTTAAAGATCTTGGTAAAGCATCTACACTTGTAGAAGATGACGTCAAGGATTTTATTATTCGAACAGCAAATCGTATGTTCACATCGCGTAGGTTGATTATTAGTGCTGATGAATTGACAAGTCGTGTAACAACAACTGAGCTTAACGAAACATTAGACAAACTAGAAAAAGTGGAATATTCGAGGAAAAATATTGACGATAAACGTTATGCTTCTAATATTCTCCTGGCTACTAATATGATTTCTGTCGGCATAGATGTTGCTAGACTAAATGTTATGTTGATGATTGGGCAACCAAAGCTGACAAGTGAATATATTCAGGCATCCAGCCGTGTCGGACGCTCATTTCCGGGTGTGGTATTCGTGCAATACGATGCTACTAAGAATCGAGATCGTTCTCATTATGAACAATTCAGAGCATACCATGAGTCGTTTTATCGCTTTGTAGAGCCGACTGGAGCGACACCGTTTTCAAAACCCGCTCGAGAAAGAGCTCTACACGCCGTGCTTGTTTCGATTATACGGCAACAAGCTGGGTTGAACGAGGATAAGGACGCGGTGAACTTTGACAGTGAATACTTCTCAGATATTGTTTCAGGTGCAGAGCAGTTTATACTTGATAGAATTAAAAATATCAATAAACGTGTCGATAGCGGAGTGAATTATGATGCTGATGAAGTGAAATGCGAAATGAGCTCCTTCATTACTGAATGGCAAACGAAAGTTGATTTGTGTCTGGAAGCGAATGTACCATTATTTTTTGGACGTAGATTCATGGTCAATCCTCCTGGCACAGATATGAAACGCTTACTTAAACCGTATAATACTATTGGAGAAGACAATTCGATTGAAACTCTTACCTCTATGAGAAATGTAGATACTCCAGTTAAAGGTAAGGTTATTATTTGGGAGGGATAAGTCAATGGTAAATAAAATCAAAGAAAAAGTCGATCTTAATAAAGTTACACATTCGGTGCGCGCTACCCAAGCCGTTCTGCAATATGGGGTTGGTGCTATGGTTGACTTTCCTGATCAGACTCTTATTACGGCGGCGCCGGAATACTGGAGTGGAAAATTGAGAATCGATGACGAACGGTTTGCAAAGGCACTTGGCGTAGACTATTTTGCGATGCCTGTAGATATATCATATATGAGATTTCCTGAATGGTATTTTTGCCCGAAGTGCCGAAAGTTTCAGCCTATAACTCAGTGGGTTAATGAATATAAGAAACGATCAAAGGCTAGAACACTTGAAAATGATGAGCATATGGTAAGGCACATGCAATGTTTGGAATGCCGTCAAGATTTGGTTGTAGCTAGAATCGTTACTGTTTGCGAACACGGTCATATTAATGATTTTCCTTGGATTAAATGGGTGCATATACAAAGCAAAAAACCGATATGTGCCAACCCTACCCTAAAGTTTAAAACAGGTGCTTCAGGAAGTGAAGGTCTGGAAGGATTGAATATAGCTTGTTCTTGCGGCGCCTCAACGACTCTTAGGGGTGCCTTTGATAAGGACTGTTTTGAAAAACTTGATAAAGCATCAGGATCGAATGATTTCCGTTGTGAAGGTAATCACCCTCACAAACATATCAAAGAAAAATGTGATTGCTATCCGCGAACTGTACAACGAGGCTCATCATCGGTGTATTTTCCTGTGGTATATAGCTCTCTTGTGATTCCTCCATATGCGGATAAGCTAAATGCTCAAATAGAAAAAAGTAAAGCTTTTGCAGATTGTTTGACCATTATTGAGGACGAAGAACCTGGGGATAAAATTAATACTATAAAAAGTCGATTGCCAAGATGGGCGAAAAAAATTGCATTGGAAATAGGTGCTGCAGAATCTGAAATAGAGAGTATTCTAATTAGAAAATGGCTTGATTATTATGAATCTGAAATTGATGTAACGAGCGTAAAGTATCGTGCTGATGAATATGCAGCATTAAGCGGAAAAGTGTCCTCTTCATCCGGGTTTTTTGGTGATTTTTCAAGAGAAGAAATGCCAATAGATGAGTATCATCTTCCTCACATCAAGTCTATTTCACTTATCGATAAAGTTAAAGTCGTAAATGCTCTAATCGGATTTTCACGAATCAATCCTGTTGTTGGGAAGAATGATGCGGGTTTTGTCCATGTAAAAGAACCAGATACTCGATGGTATCCTGCTTATGAGGTTCGAGGGGAAGGAATATTCATTGAGTTTGCACAAAATGATATTGATGAATGGATTTTGAATAATCCTTCGGTAATTGAGCGCGTGCACCGAATTAATGAAAATTATGCTATGTCGTTTATTGGACAGGGCAACCCTCGAACCATATCCCCGAAGTTTATTTTGCTTCACACAATATCCCATTTGCTGATCAGGCAACTTAGTTTTGAGTGTGGTTATAGTATAGCGAATCTAAGCGAACGTATTTACTGCGCTGAGGAATCTGAAGGGAAACAAATGGCGGGGATATTTATTTATACAGCTAGCGGCGATTCTGAAGGCACATTAGGCGGACTAGTCAGACAAGGGAAATCGGATGCATTTCCGCGTATTTTTAGAAAAGCGATTGCTGGAGCAAAAGCATGTTCAAATGATCCTGTATGTATTCTAAGTCAAGGCCAAGGACTTGAATCCCTAAATCTTGCTGCTTGCCATACTTGTGTACTTTTACCAGAAACTTGTTGTGAAGAACGCAACGGATTTCTTGATCGAGGTATGCTTATTGGAACATTTGAAGATAGAGGCATAGGATTTTATAGCGAGTTACTGCAAAAATAAAATTATATCTTTGTAAGGCAAAAGAATACAAACCTGTCTTTACAAGATATGTTATTTGGATAACTTGACAATAATTATTGATAGGAAAAATATACACATAATGCTGTTGACGAAAACTTCTGTACTAGAGGGTATATAAATTAATGTATGGGCTATATACGCTAAATAAGCTACTTAAATCCTACAGGATATTTAAGTAGCTTATTTAGCGTGCTATTTTAAGGGGGTGATGCTTATGCTTGCACTGATATACACATTATTACTTGGATAACACAACAAAAGGAGGAATTAAAAATGATCGGTATCGAGCAATATCAAAAAATCCAGGAATACAAAGAACTTGGACTTGCCCAGACCAAGACTGCTAAAGCGCTGGGGCTCACCTATACTTCTGTCAGTAAATACTGGAATATGAGCAAAGAAGATTATGCCAGGGAAGCTGAGCAGGAAAAGCACCATATGGATAATTATCGACAGTACATATTAGAGCAATTGAAAATATGCCCACAAATCCGGGATACC
>JAJBBD010000092.1 GCA_020532355.1 Candidatus Cloacimonadota bacterium
ACATATCCTGTATGGAAATTGTCAATCCACTGTCCTTGCTTTCCACTACTGTAATACCACGAACCATCATCATTCTGAGATTTAAGCAAAAAAGAGTAACTCATCTTTATTATCTCAGATGTCTGGGAATCTGGAATAATTGCGTTTATCAAGGCCAGCGTTTCGGTTGACTTTGCTGATGAGTTATATGTTATCGGAGTATTTTCTTTGTAGTATCTAAACGCCGCTCCTCTTTCATCGGAAAATAGCAGCATTGTCTCAAGATAGTATGACCTGATTGATTCAAGAATTCTTATCACTTCCTGATCCTTAGTAATCAAATAGTAATCTACAATGCTGTTAGCGACAAAAGACGTAGTGATCGCATTGGGAGTAAATGCAGGGTGGAATCCATTCCTGGCCTGATAATCGAAGTTATTTCCCCAGCAGTAATAATCTGACTCACTCCGCAATGATACTATCAACTTATAAACTGATGATGCAGAATCTAAAAACGTCTGATCCTGTGTGAGTCCATACAGTTTGCAATATCCACGAAGGATAAGAGAAAGTCCCTTGGGGTTCAGAGATTTTGGAACTCTCATTAATGGCCTCAGATTGATGGGAGCCCTCTTGTTCACTTGAGTCCAGATGTATCTTGGATAAAAGGAATCAAAGATTGACCCTTTCTTGTAGTATTTTGATAACAAAGCGTCATACAAATCCCAGCCCTTGTAATCATCCTCTACGAAGGATTTATGTAAATTCATTACGATTTCTTTGATTTGCTCACGATGTTCTGAGCTTTCCGTTACCGATCTGATCATATATACTCTCCAGCCTCTTTACAACATTAGAGGCGTAAAACCTAGTAGAAGACTCATAGTTTTCCTAGGCATATAAACTACTCAGAGATCAATAGCTTTGAGTTTTTATACCATTGCCATGAGTCAAAGCACATATCCTCGAGAGTTCTCTCAGGTTTCCAGTTTAAAATGCTACATGCCCTATTATTCGCGGCATAACTAACAGCAATATCTCCTTCTCTTCGGTCCGAGAATTTGTGTTCAATCTTTAAGCTATTAGCTCGCTGAAATGTGTAGACCATCTCAAGAACACTGATCCCTTGCCCTCTACCCAAGTTATATACGAAGAATCCTGTATCATGGATATGTTTCTCCAAAGCAGCGACATGCCCTTCTGCCAAATCAACTACATGAATATAATCCCGGATACAAGTACCATCATTTGTGGGATAATCGGAACCGAAAATTGAGAGTTTTTCTTGCTTACCTGCTGCCACTTGCATGATAAAGGGCATTAGATTATTGGGGACCCCTGTGGGATCCTCTCCGATGAGTCCGGACTTATGAGCACCCACGGGATTGAAGTATCTTAAAATGCAGACCATAGCTTCGTTGTTAGCATTCTGATAGTCTCGCAGAATCTCTTCGATAAAAAGCTTGGATCTTCCATAGGGGTTAACAGCACTCAATGGACTATCTTCATGAAATGGTACATCTTCACTAGAGCCATATACTGTTGCCGAAGAGCTAAAAACAATTCTGTGGACATTGTTCTTTGTCATAGCCCTCAGCAGATTAAGGCTGCCATGGACATTGTTTTCATAATATCCTAGAGGATTCGCAACTGATTCTCCCACTGCTTTCAAGCCAGCAAAATGCATTATCGCATCAAACTGGAATTCATTAAAAACTTGTTCTAGTGATTCATAATCACACAAATCAAGTTCTCGAAAATGAATGCTATTTTTGCCGGTTATCTTTTTCATTCTTTCGATAACCCCAATTTTGCTATTGGAAAGGTTATCGATAATAACGACATCATGACCCCAATTGAGGAGTTCCACACAAACATGGCTTCCTATGTATCCGGTTCCACCTGTTAATAATATCTTCATATCAGTGATCCCATATTTAACTTAGTGTCGAAAGAGATTTTCAGAAATCTATCTCACTTAGAATTCTATCAACAATTTTCTGTGGATGAAAGTTAGCTGACGCGAACTCTCTGTTTCGAATTTTCATAACTTTGATCTTATCTTCATTTTCCAAGTTTCTAATCATACTTAAATATTCTAATGGATCCAAAGAACTCGTCATTCCGCCAAAATCTATTTTTGTACGTAGATCAACAAGTCCAGCTATAGGTCTGGTTAAGATGATTAACCCTGCAGCCATTGCCTCCAAGACTCCTATCGGTAAGCCTTCGTTATGAGATGTTGGAAACAACATCACATCGGATTGTCTAAAAGCCTCTTCTTTTTCAGATCCTGATACGAACCCTAGGAACTTAAGATCTTCAATTCCATTTTTATAGGCATAAACCTTAGCTGCTTCCAAAGCCCCCCCCGTTCCGGCGACAAGCATAACTGCACCGGGATTATTCTGTTTATACATTTTGAAAATGTCCAAGGCGATGAAGATCCCCTTGCTTTCTTCAACTCGTGCTAGAAACAAAAAGGTACTACATCTAGGCGTCAACTCTTTATTCCCCATATTGCGAATTAGAGTATGGTCAACAGGATTGTATTGAGATATCACTTTCCCATGGTACCCTGCCTCTCTAAGCTTATCTGCAAATGACTTTGCTAAAACAAAAACCATTTCTGCCTTGAAATAAGATGCCTTAAGCAGTCCACGAAACTGTAGGGCAGATACTTGGAATCCATGTATGATGAGAATTGGACGAATGTTGAAGAATCGTGCCAAGCGGATGATGAGTCCATCTCTAATCAGGCACTCTTTGCTAAGAGAGCTATTAACCAAAATGAGATTGGGATGATGTTTAATCATCTTCTGGATTGCGACCACAATAGATGATATGCTCCTGACTATCTTTGTAATGGGAGAATCAGATTTGAGGCTGCCTCTATGCAAGACCTGCGTATTCTCCGGCAAAAAAGGTATAATACTTGAGACAAACTGATAAACTCCTCCCGCATTTGAGCGAGGGCAGGTTATCATGATTTTTTTTTCGGTAGTTTTATTCATAATCTTTCATACTTCATGTGATAACAGAGGGTTTCCGTAACTGCGCAGGAGTCAAGTTTCTGAGCTATCCAAAAGACAAGCCAGATCATGCCTCGTTTCTTGTTCCCAGAAAGCTCTTAATAGTCTGACTCAAATATTCCGTAAAAGTCTTTCCTACCTTATCTTCAGCCTTTTCTCTTGCAAAGCCGGCCCCGCCTGTTACTAAATATTTCATTCTTTATCCTGTATTAAGGTTGTGTCGTTTTGGCGATTTGGCGTTTTGACGAAACACTGCTACTTGTTCAGAGCGTTGATGAGTCCCA
>JAJBBD010000093.1 GCA_020532355.1 Candidatus Cloacimonadota bacterium
GGAGAGTTCTCAGTGCTAAATATCAAGAAACTGGAAAACGATATGTGGAAAGCGGCAGAAGACAAAAATTCAGTAGGAAACCGTACAGTAACAAGTGTAAGCTGTCAGTATTGTGGTAGTTATGAGATTTCAGATGAATTAGATAACAATCAAGGCCTTCTAGATGAGACTCAAAGGTGGAAACTCTGTTGCGCTACAAGAATAATAAGTAATAAAGGTAAATCTGTCCATCTTAATTCCGGTAATTACCTGGAGTACATTAACAACACGAATTTTCCCAATAACCCGATAGAATTAGTTGACGAGTTGCTGAAAGAGATAAGTAAGAGGAATCCCGATATTGGTGGAATAGTTGAATTTAACGATACAGACTACCCGTCTATCCCAGTAAAAAGTGCAGAGCAGTTTAAAAAAATAATACAATACGCTGTGGAATTAGGCTATATCAAGCGCTTTGACAATCAAAAGATGGAGATTACTCTGGATGGTTGGAGAAGGTTAGATAAAATTAAACGAACAGGAATAGATTCAAACAAAGCGTTTGTTGCGATGTGGTTTGATAACAGCATGGCAGATGCATGGGAAAACGGTTTTGAGAAATGTATTAAAGAGTGTGGCTATGAGCCTATACGAATAGATCAAACAAACTACAATGAAGGTGTCTGTGATGAGATTATAGCACAAATCAGAAATGCGAGATTCATCATTGCAGATCTTACGGGTAATAACCTAGGGGTATACTATGAATCTGGTTTTGCACATGGCCTTGGTAAACAAGTGATATTTACATGTAAGAAGAGCTATTTTGATGCACCTCAAGTACATTTTGATGTTCGCCATTACAATTTTATCCTGTGGGAGAACATTGATGATTTGAAAACTAGGTTACAGAATCGGATACATGCAACCATTGAATAGATCTCTTATTCACTTAGGGAGCTAACGATTGAATTGTTGAATTTGATATCAATTTGGGTAGGCACGATGCTAAGATAAATCCGCCTGCAGAAACCCTGTCAGAATTTGAAGTTTTCGGTGATCCTATTTGCAGAAAGGCTGTCAGAAACTACCTAAAGGGGTCTTAGAAAGGATGAGCAACGATGCGACAGTTTGCAGATTTCGCTGCACAATTTGCAGATTTCGTTGTCACTTTGCAGTAGATTATCACCTCAAACGTAGATTCTATGTAGCCTAAACAGATTTTACTTGACATCATACGAGCTTTTGCAGGAATCTGCCAAGAAATTCGTATATATGGTATGTCAAAAATATTAAAGGAGTAGAGTTTAAGATATGCAAATTTCCCCTCAAGTAATTAAATCTGCCGCTCTGCTTCTAATGAGCCTATTAATAATTAGCAGTGTATCTGCCGAGCTTCTGATTCCTATGGATCGCACACAAACTAATCATCTCAAAGCTTATGGAGTAGCCTTTGATGCGCTTAAAGAGCAGATAACGGTAAAATGGCTATTGAACTATCGTGGGGGCAGTTTTTTGATGCCATCAGCAGCAGAGATAATAGCTATATGCAATATTCGGGGAGTTAGATATGAAAGTATCGGATCGGCAGAAGTAGCAGCAATTTTGCAGGAGATTCAGGAAGCGAATATGGAGGCGGTAACTTTGGAGAAAGAGCCTAAGATTGCCGTTTACATTCCTCCCAATACTCTGCCTTGGGACGATGCGGTCAGTATGGCTTTGGAGTATGCTGAAATAGATTACGATAGGCTTTGGGACGACGAGGTTCTTTCGGGTAAACTGAGTGATTACGATTGGTTGCATTTGCATCATGAGGATTTTACCGGGCAGTATGGCAAGTTTTATGGCTCCTATCGTCACACAGAATGGTATCAAACGGACGTAAGAGTAAATGAGACAATGGCAGCAAAGCATGGATATGCCAAAGTTTGGCAATTGAAGCACGATATAGCATGGAAGATACGTGAATTTGTAGTATCAGGTGGATTCTTATTTGCTATGTGCGGAGCAACCGATACGATAGATATTGCGCTTGCCGCCAGAGGTTTGGATGTAGTAGATGCAGCGATAGATTCGGATGGGATAGATGCTGATTTTCAGAACAAGTTGAACTATGATAATACTTTTGCCTTCGAGAATTTCAAATTGAAAACAAGTCCTTTTGAATATGAATTTTCGGATATTGATGCCAGTGACTACAGCAAAATACGTGGTGCCGAGGGCGATTATTTTCAGCTCTTTGATTTTTCGGCAAAGTACGATCCTGTGCCCACTATGCTAACTCAGTGTCACACTAATATTATAAATGGATTTATGGGTCAAACTACCTCATTTTATAGGGATAAAGTGAAGAAAAGTGTAATAATATTGGCAGAAGTGCCAAAGCAGAGTGATGTAAAATACATTCATGGAAACTTGGGAAAGGGAACTTTCACTTTTTATGGTGGGCATGATCCTGAAGATTATCAGCACATGGTGGGAGATCCGGAAACGGTATTGGATTTGCATAAAAATTCACCCGGATACCGGTTGATATTAAACAACATCTTGTTTCCAGCAGCAGAGAAGAAGAAGCTAAAAACATAAAAGGCGGCTATGTGGCACAGTTTTATCAGCATCTACGCAGTACACGCATAAAAACCGGAATCTGGACAGTGGTTATACTTCTAATTCTATTAATAGGCTATTTGTGGCTTTCAAATAGGCTTACGATGAAGAAACAGCAAGTATTACAAGTAGTTTTTACCGATGTTATGGGCTTGGCAACCGGAGATAAAATTATGTATCGGGGCATGGAAGCCGGGCGTGTGAAGAAAGTGCAACTCCACAAAGACGGCATCTTGGTTGTGGGCAAAATATCCAAGGATATAAAGGTTCCAGCAGGAAGCAGATTCTATATTGAGGATAGTCTAATGGGCAGTAAAAGCCTCAACATATTACCGATTAACGGAAATGAATATCTGGATTTAACGCAAGAACAGCGAGGTGAAAAACCTCTTAGCATGATGGCGATGATAGCGCAGGCAGGGGAGATGTTGAATAAACTGGAAAAGATTTTGCACGATATTGATGCAGAGGGTGGTATGTTGGATGTTGGCGAAAATCTATTACGGCATACAGATAACGTAATAGTAAATGCGGGGAATAGCATTACTGAACTTAAAACCGAAATTATTGGCATAATCAACAAAGTGGATTCACTTACGATGGTGGCAAATTCATTAATAGAGGAGAGTAAGGAGCCTTTGCAAAATGCTTTATCGATGGCGCCGGAAACTTTTACTAAAGTAAATGTTACTTTAGATAGCCTACAAGTTCTTTCAACAAATCTAAACCGACAGGCAAAAAATCTTGCCGAGGGTGGAGGTAGTGCTGGAAAGCTGTTAAATGAAGATGAGTTGTATGAACGTTTGTTAGAATCCATCACAAATTTGGACGAGTTGATTGCCGATATTAAGAAAAATCCTCGCAAATATATTAAGTTCTCTGTATTTTAATATTATATGAAAAAAATACTATTCGTAATCCTGTTAATGGGGATAAGCCTATTGATGGCTCAAAGCTTTGGGCAAAACAAGGTAAATGCCGTTGTGCAAGATTGGTCGGTATTAAAAACCATGCACTTCGATATCTATTTTCTCAAAGGCGAGGATGAATTTGGCAAAACCGCAGCATTGATGGCTGAAGAAATATACTACTATCTGAAAGCAGATCTTAAATATCCGGTATTGAGCAGAATACCGCTGATTTTCTATAGCACAAAAAGCGAATTTCAAGTAACAAATATTATCTATCCGCTCTTATCGGAGGGGGTTGGAGGCTTTACTGAAAGCTTAAGAAATCGAGTGGTGGTACCATTTGATGGCAGCTACAGCAATTTGGAAGAGTTATTGGCACATGAACTTACGCATGCCTATATAAATGCGCTGGATGAAAGAGTAACCAACGCCATCGAGTCTTTGCGTCCCAGTGCTTTCCCTTTCTGGTTTTCGGAGGGATTGCCAGAATTTCTTTCAATAGGTGGGGAAGATGAATATAACAATATGTTCATTTTGGATATGGTGGTAAACGACAACCTGCCCGGATTGGACTATATAGATGGTTATTTAGCATATCGCTTGGGGGAGAGTTTTCTTACGTATATAGCCAATACATACGGCAGAGATAAGGTAAGTGAATACTTTTACTCGTTGCGAACGATGACAAACTTGGAAGAGGCGACAAAACGCGTATTTGGCATCAAATTTAGCGAGTTGGAATCCCGCTGGAAATATCAACTAAAGCGAGATTACTATCCAACTGTTAATAGCCATAAGATACCTCAGGAAGAGTATGAAAGGCGTACCAATAATAAAGAAGATGGCTCGTATTTCAATTTTTCGCCGCGATTCTCTCCCGATGGCAGTCGCTATGCATATTTTTCTGATGCCGGAGCGCGGTATAGCATTTGGTTGGCTGGCACTCATGGTATAGCAAAACCGCGCAAGATCTTAACCGGAGAAACTACTGGAAAATTGGAAGAGTTCTATTTTATGCGGAGCAATCTGAGCTGGTTTCCCGATGGCAAGCGTCTGGCGTTTGCTGCCAAAACCACTGAGGGGGATCGTATCCACATCCTAAACGTGGATAAAGGAAAAATTGAGGATACTATTACTATACCGAATTTGCGTGCCATATTTGAATTGGATGTAGCTTCAGATGGGCAAAGAATTGTAATGAGTGCTCAACAGAACATGCAAACCGATATTTATATCTACAATATCGAAAACCAGGACTTACAACAACTAACCAACGATAGTTTTTACGATGCTCAACCTCGTTTTTCTCCAGATGGTACACGCATTGTATTTAGTTCGGAGCGTAATGAAGATCCTCAGTCTCACCGGTATGGATACTTTGCCAACTATAGCATGGATATCTTTGAGTATCGATTGCCGAGTAGCAGTTTGTGGCAGATTACAAATGAAACGTATAACTGCACTCAACCCATGTATTTAGATAGCGGCAATAAGATAGCTTTTGTATCTGCTCGCAATGAGATTACGAATCTGGAACTAATAGATTCGGAAAGCAATCAGATTGCTACTATTAGCAACGTGCTTGCCGGCATCTATAATGGAGATTTTTCTCAAGACGGCAATTACATGGTGGTTTCGAACTATTTCAACGGAGCTTGGAACATCTATTTTGAAACAAATCCAATTCCCAACCCGCAGTATCAAGAGTTTTATGCCGCAACGCCCTATAACAAAGAATACGATCTTTTAGATAGAATTGACTTTACGGAATTGGATAAATATGGCAAGAGCGATAAATCAAAACCTGTCCGGAGTAGAAATCCTAATGCCAGTAGAGAGAGCAGACGCCCCTTTATAAGCGGGTTTGAACCCGTTGTTCCGGATACAGCTCAGATTGCTGTAAATTTCTCTTGGGATGACCGTCCTCAAGAGGCATCAGATAATCCCCCCGTTATTCAAAAATACCGTCCACGCTTTGCTTTAGATACCCTTTGGGGAGGATTGGCATACAGCTCCAGTTATGGGGCTATCGGCAGTGTGGAAGTGGGACTTAGCGATTTGATGGGGGATCATGGCATAGGCATCAGCGTGGGTATTGCAGATCAGATTAAAAAGAGTAATCTGGTATTTTCATATCTGTATCTTAAGCGCAGGACAGATTTGGGATTTGGGGTCTATAATCTATATAATGAAGCGTATTATCTCTATTATTATCAAGGAGAATCCGATTATTACCGTCTGCGTCAACGACAAAGCGGATTTTACGCATTGGCGAGGTATCCCTTCAACCGTTTTGCCCGGGTGGAAGTTGAGAATATGCTTTTTGATTACGAGATGCATTGGGATTATTTGTTGGATGGCAATATAGAAACAGATAACTGGGATGAGGATATTGATCATGTTAAAACGGTAGCCTACGCCCCACGCATAAATCTGGTGTACGACAATGCGCTTTATGGCTCAACCGGACCGCTTTTGGGCTTTAAGGGGATATTGAGCACAAGTAAGAGTTTTGCCAAGCAAGATTTGGATTATTTTACTAATTATATAGATCTGCGTAGTTACACTTTGTTTAGCAAACGCTATTCGTTGGCGCTAAGGGCAAATGCGGGCATTAGTACGGGATCCGATCCAGATTATTTTTCTTTGGGCGGATATTATGGCGTGCGCGCATTGGATTATAACCTTGCCGGCAAAAAGAAAGTATTGACCACAGTGGAATTGCGCTTTCCTCTTTTGGATTATATTGCTATGGCTTTTCCTCTGCCGCTCAGTTTGGGTAATGTTAGAGGATCGGCTTATGTGGACGCAGGCGCAGTATGGAACGATAATAGCAAGTTTCGCGGCGCAATAGATGGAAAACTGGAAGATATCAAGCTGGGCTACGGATTTGGACCCAGATTGAATATTGGTTATTTTGTTCTCAAGCTCGATGTAGCATGGCTTACAGATTTTTCTAAGATCAGTAAACCGCAAGTCTACCTCAGCTTATCCGAAGATTTTTAATATACCAGATAAATTAAGGAGTAACCATGAAAATCGATGTTAGCCGGAAAATACCGGAGCATATCGAAACCCTTGTGATAATCAATGAAGAAGATGCCAAGATATCGGAAATGGAACTCTTGGACGAAAAGACACGCGAATCTATAGAGTTATTTTCCGAAACAGAAGAGTATAATTATGAATTGGCGAAAGTAAAAAGCTTTAGCCAAATGGTTGGCAAAAAACCGCAAAACATATTACTGGCTGGCGCTGGAGATACAGACAAGCTTGGGCTGGACGGATTACGTAAGGTCTTTGCTGCATCCTGGCGAGAAGCCATGCGTTTGAAGGCCAAACATGTACACGTAATATTCGGTTTCGAATTAAAAGTTTCGGAAGTGAATTTGGGGCATATTCTTGCTGAAACAGCCATCTTAACTTCATATAAATTTAATAAATATATAAGCTTGGATAAAAACCACGATATTGAGAGCATCCATCTTATCTATTTTACCAAAACAAATCGCCACATAAACCGGGGCATCCTTGAAGGCAGAATATACGCCGAAGCCACGAATATGGCGCGGGATTTGGTTAATGAACCACCAAACGTGATGAATCCTGAAAACCTTGCCGATCATGCCAAAAAAGCTGCCCTACAATACGGTTTCTCGATAGACATATACTCTGTGGATAAGCTCAGACGCCTCAAGATGGAAGCTCTGCTGAGTGTGGGTAAGGGATCTAAAAGCGAGCCCAAACTCATTTTAATGCGCTATAATGGCAATCCGGATAAGAAACATCAACTCTGTGCATTAGTAGGTAAGGGACTTACCTTCGATTCCGGCGGATACAGCCTAAAACCAGGTCCAAGCATGGTAAACATGAAAAGTGATATGGGTGGCGCAGCGGCTGTTATTGGGGCTATGGCAGCTATCTCGACTTTGAAGCTGAAAGTTAACGTATTAGGCGTAATCGCTGCTGCCGAAAACATGATCGGATCTAATGCCTATCGTCCGGGCGATATTATCACTGCGATGTCTGGCAAAACCATTGAAGTTTTAAATACCGATGCCGAAGGCAGATTGACTCTTGTAGACGCCATTCACTACGCCATAGAAAAAGAAAAAGCAGATAGAGTGTTAGATATCGCAACGCTTACCGGAGCGGCTGTAGCTGCGCTTGGAAAAGATTTTTCGGCAGTATTAAGTAACGATGATGGATGGTATAACAAACTCGCTACTGCATCCGAAACAAGCGGTGAAAGAATATGGCGTATGCCCTTGCATCAAGACTATAAAGAACTAATCAAATCTGAAATTGCAGATCTGAAGAATGTAGGCGGACCCTTAGCGGGTTGCATTACGGCTGCGCTATTTATTGAAGAATTTGTCCAAAACAAAGCTTGGATACATATTGATATTGCTGGCACAGCTATGAACGATAAAGCACATGGGACCGATAATTATGGCGCAACCGGTGTGGGAGTGCGCTTGCTAACCAACCTTATTCGCAATATGGAATAAGGCTTATTGCTTCTGTTGGGATTATTTTCTATCCTACAAGCAAGCTTGGGAGTAGTAATGAAAACCCTTGGTAGCATCATTTTGATAATGCTTATTGCCCTATCCGGTTGCAAGGCTCCGGCAGAAAAGAAAAATGAGGAAAAAGTACTTATCCTTGCTTCAATATATCCGTATGAATTGCTCTTAAAACAAATGGTGGGCGATGCCATCGAAGTGCGGAGTATTATTCCGCCAAATGCTTCGGTGCACTCTTTCAGCCCCCAACCATCTGATCTGAAGAATCTGCATAAAGCAGAATTGATACTGATAAATGGAATGGGTCTGGAAGATGTGTTTATGCAACACCTCAGCACTATGAAAGAAAAGCTAATGATTAGTGCCGATCTACTAAACGATTTGATTGCACTGGATTCACTTAATCAAATACGCCACATGCAGATGCATCAGCTCGAAAAAGAACATGAAGAGCATAATCATCAGCATGCGGGCGGGGATCCGCATCTTTGGACATCTCCCAAGATGATGCTGAAATTGGCAACCAAGCTCAAAACTGAGCTGGTATCCCGCTTTCCCAGCTTTGCTCCGCTTATTACCCACAACTATGAAAACATCATTGCCGAGCTGAATGATGCGCATGAAAAAATAGAACAGGAACGAACGGCATTTCGTGAGCCGGCTTTGGTAACTTATCACAATAGCTTCCATTACTTTGCTGCGGAATACGATATAAACTATCTGGGCTGGGTTCAAAGCTCTCCTGGGCGCGAACCTTCTCCGCGTGAACTTGCTCGCCTGGGTGCTAAGATTAGAGATCATGGTGTGCGCCGGATCTTTATTGAGCCGCAGCAAAACCCTAAATCTGCCGAAGTACTTGCACGAGAATACAAATTGGATTTGGGTACTTTAGATCCCATTGGAAGCACTTTAGAAGCGAAGACAATTGCGCAATTGATCCTGCTTAACTGGGAATCTATGAAGCAGGCTTTTTGAAACAAGTATTCTATAAGAGGCAGAAATGATCCAGATTAAGGATCTGCAATATCGAGTTGCAGGGAAAAGCATTCTTGAGGATATCAATCTGGAAATTCCCGATAATGTTTTTGCTGCGATAATTGGACCCAATGGTGCCGGAAAATCTACCCTCATTAAGCTATTGATGGGCATTATCGAACTGCAGGAAGGAAGCATCTTGATTGATGGTATACCACAAGAGAAATGGTTGAAATCCGATGGGTTTGGTTATCTTCCGCAACGGGAGGAATTTGACCGTGGATTTCCTGCTACTGCTTTGGATATCGTTCTGATGGGCATTGCCGGAAGAATTGGCTGGGGTAAAAGATGTACAAGCGAACATCGCCAAAAAGCATTGATGGCAATGCATGAATGTGGCATTGCAGAAAAAGCTGGCGAACAAATCGGAAATCTATCCGGTGGGGAGCTTCAGCGAGTGATGCTGGCAAGGGCAATCCTGTTCGAAAGTCGTTACCTTATCTTAGATGAACCAGAAGCTGGGATAGATCGCTTGGGTGTAAGCAGCTTCTTTAAATTACTTAAAAAGCTAAATGATGCCGGAAAAACTATAATCACCATTTCTCATGATTTACACACACTTAGCGAGTATTGTAACTTCCTTATCTGCTTAAATCGTCGCTTGCATTGCCATAACCATTCCGAACTAGTTAATGCAGATGTTATTCACAAAACATTTGGTGAAACCTTCCGCCTGATAGAAAAGGATTACTAATGCCGGGATTTCTAGTTAGTGCTTTGATGGGAGCTGTATTAAGCGGCATATCTTTGGCGATCTTTGCGCCGTATGTAACCCTGCGCCGCATAAGTTATATGGGTGAAGCGCTTTCCCATATTGCCTTTGCTGGAATAGCCATAGCCATTATCACCAAAACCAATCTTACCTTGGGAGCTTTGATATTTGTAAGTGCGGTAGCATTGGGCATTTCCTGGCTGGCAAAACGCCATAAAATTCAGGAAGCCAATACTATCACCATATTTCTTTCGCTCTCTATGGCTTTGGGAATAATCCTTATTTCGCTTTCCCGAAACTATACTTTCGATCTTTCCAGCTATCTTTTTGGTAATGTTCTTCTTGTCTCCAATGCCGAGCTTGTGGCATTAGGAGTATTGAATGTATTGAACATAGTCTTTGTGTTATTTTTCTATAAGGAGCTATTTTATCTAAGCTACAATGCGGAAACCGCCAAGGTCTTTAAAATCCGTATAAGTGGAGTAGATAAGATCTTCTATCTGCTTATGGCAGCGAACATTGTCTTTAATCTCAAAAGTGCGGGAATCATTCTGGTGACGGCTCAGTTAATCCTTCCAGCGGTTATTGCCTTCAATATGGTGCAAAAATTGCACATTGCGATAATACTGGCAGTTTTGCTTGCCATCATCTCGGCTCTGGTTGGGTTTGCTGTATCTTTTGCTCTCAATCTGCCCACAGGCGCTACCATTGTGATGTGCCAAGCAATTCTATATGCCATAAGTTTTATTTTTAAAAGGAGCAATCAATAATCGGATGCCCAAAAAGCACTTAATAATTGTTTCCCTAATAGTCTCTCTTCTATTTATCAGTCTGTTGTGGCAGGTAGCTGAGCCGCAAGTATATGCAGTAGCCGAAGTTGTACGTGCAAAAGTGTTCGGAAAACCCTTCAATCAGATTTATATTCAAGATAAAAATGGTATTCCCATGCAATGGTACAGCAACGGAGATAAGGAATATAACCCTTTGTTCATTGCAAGTGAAGCCCAAGAACTAAATATTGAACGCAAGCTTGGGGGCAACCCCCAAAGATTTATCCAGCTTACCGATTGGCTCATCAAAAACACGGTTGTGAACGATTCTGTAGCTTATATGTATTATCATTTTTCCTATCCTAAATACAAGCAGGAAGCCCCATGGATTTCAGCGCTTACACAGTCTGTGGGAATGAATGCATTTGCAGATCGAGCTGCAATGGATCGCAATATAGAGACTCTATCTATTGCCGAAAAGTTACTTTACAGCCTAAAACCCAACGTAACTGGTGTTTCTGTAGCTCTTTCGGACAGCAGTATATGGTTTATGGAATACCCCCATGAAAAGCCATATTTTGCCTTGAGCGGCATGATGAGTACTCTTTTAGAGCTCAATAAATACTATCATTCTACCGGCAATCCATTTGCAAAAGAACTTTTTGATAAGGGATATAGGGCATTGATTGAAAAGCTTCCCGAATACGATTATCATGGTTATTCATATTATGATCTCGCCGGAACTAAAGCAGGAAGAGGCTATCATCAGCGGCACATCAAAAAGTTGAGCAATCTTTTGGAGATAAAACCTCATAATACGCTGTTATACTATCGCAATCGCTGGCAACGTTCCGATAGTTATCCGGTGCTGTGGCAGATGCTATTCAACCCACGCCCCTTACGGATTACCGCTTTTTTCCTTAGTTTTCTGGCATTAGCGGTCTTTGTGTATCTGCTTTTAGCTTGGACGCAAAGAAAAGGGAAAAACGATCTGGAACATAACTCATTTTAGCTTGTTTTAAGCCGTCCAAACCTACGTCTTGTTCGCGGTTGATCCATTTATAGCGACCTTCCAGGTATCTAGCAGTTTCCCATGTTATAACCTGTGCCGAGCCCTTTTTATCGGGATCAAACTTCTCAAAATGCACCGTTACCATATCCGGCGTTTGTTGGCTAAAGATGCTATACGCCACAATCTTTTGTCTTAGGCAAATGATCAAGCCTTCTACGGGAAGTTTATCCCAGTTATCAATAGTGTTTTCTATGGCCTTGAATTCGGACATCAGATATATTCCTTCAGCACTTCGTTCACGACGCCATTTATGAGTGAATTTCATGATGTAAGGCAAGCGGTCATTACTAATCTTCATCACTTTATATTCCGGATAAGCACGCATGAACTGAGAGATCAGGTTTTTCTTTTTTGCCAGTTTCTTGCCTCTTAATTGCACCATACTTTCGGTACTATAGATGTAATCTGCCCAATCTCGATCCTCATAAACGTCAAAATAATCGTATATATTGGGCTTCAACTCCGCATAATCGTGTGGATAGAGGATAAGATTCGATTCGGGATAGTATTTGCGAAACAGAGCAACCAGTTCGGCGAGTTCTTTAGGCTCCAGATATTCACCAATTGGAAAGAGGATATATTGATACTTGGGGTTAAAGATTACCAGCCGTTCCTTGTAGATGAGGTATTTATTGCTATAGATTTTGCCCCAGGCTATCAGATTTGTAATGGTATAATCGCAGTGTTCACGCGGCCAGCGGCTGAGATATTCTCTCAGCATCAGCGTATCAGTCACTTCCAGGTCTTTCAAGCCTGACATTTTTATTGAATCGGACATATTTACTCTTTTTTATAAAGGAATGGAGTGTAGGATTTCATCTGCCCAAAGCCCAGTTTACTATAAAAATCCTCATATCCTGGTTCGCTAATAAGACCTATCCATTGAATTTCATGAGCCTCAAGAAAGCGGATCAGTTCTTTGATGATGCCTTTGCCAATGCCTTTGCCTCGTTCATTTTCCCAAACCGTAACATCCTGAATATAGGCATCGCTAAACCCGTCGGATATGGCTCTGCCCATTCCGATTATTTCTTCTTTCCGCTTGGCTATTACAAAGCAGAAACTATTGGATACTATGCCTTTTACTGTTTCAATATATTGGGGATTTTCATCAGTTTGCCACCATCCGGCAGCTCTATACAGCTCCAAGATTCGCTTATTATCTGTATCTTTCACCACGTGATAAACAATTTCTTCCATTTCCTTTACCTATGTGTTTTAATTGATATAATAAACCTTAGCAAGGCTTTTGCAAGGTTTAAAGATAATAAAAGATCGTTGAATAATCGGGATACGGGGTAAAGCTCCAAACTACAAGTGTGGGTGGGGTAGGCATAGCTACGATCAGAAAAAGCCCACCATACCGATATTTAGCAAGATAAATCTGCTATATATGGATGTGCAACGGGTCTCATAACAGCTATGTTTATCTGCAGAGCAATTCGTCTAAGATGGCTTTTGCTTGTTCCTTGGCACCCTCACCCATTTCCGCTACTGGTCCCACACATGCAGGGCAACCATTTTCACACTCACATTCAGAAACCAGCTCGAAGGCTGCGGTCAGTACTTTTTCTTGAATATCATACAGCTTTTTACACAAGCCAATACCCTTGGGTACCATATCGTACAAGGCAATAACCGGATTTCCATCTGCCAAAGAAGATTCTATCTCAAAGTATAAACCCAAATCTTTAGGATCGCACATCACAAATAATGGTGCCAGATTGTGAATAAGATATGCCAATCCAGCTATCCCGCTTTGAATTCGCACCCGTTGTTCTGCCAGATGATGACATCGCGGACAAAGGGTAATAAGGTTTTGTGCTTTATTAGCTTCTTCGGTACTTGCGAATTTTTTGAACGGGACTATATGATGAACGTCCCATGCTTTGCCGTCTTCTTTGGCTTTGCAGTTTACACAGCGATATTTATCTCGCTCGCGAATTTGTATACAAATCTTTTTCCATTCTTTCCCGTAGTTATTGGGGTCGCTATTCCACAAACCTTTACTGCGGATGTTCTCTACAGTCGGTTCTGCCAGAGAGATCCACCATGCCACTGTATCCAGTTCTTGCATAGGCAATTGCAGCTCTTCTACACCCAAATTCTCCATATTGCCCAAACGGATTTTTTTAAATCCGGTTACTCTGGATTGTACGATAATTCTACCAAAATGCTTGTTTCCCCACTTGTATTGATGAATTCGCATCAGTTTTTCAAGCAGCAATTCCGTTTCTCTAATCGCTTGAGTATAATAATCTGCCATAAAAGGTTGAATGCGGACTACCTGTTTTTCCAAATCCAATTCTTCCACAATCCAAGTCTCTCCGGCATGAAGATAGATGGCTTTGGGATGCGTCATCCACATTGCACTATCCGAATCCACATAGCCCACACACTCAGCATCTGCTAAAATGGGCAAGCTATTACCTGCATTGCGCAGAGATACATCACCGGCTGGATAACGCTCGGTAA
>JAJBBD010000094.1 GCA_020532355.1 Candidatus Cloacimonadota bacterium
ATAGTTGTGTTTAGCGTTGCCCACACTCCGTTTTAGCAACTTTCTTGCTCATTACCTAAAGCTATGAATAGCGCCGTTTCAAGCTGCTATCATCCCGTAATTATTGCAGTATCTTAAGATGAACTTTCCCTAACTATAACTTGAGTTAAAGAGTGGGGAAACCGTTGCGCATCAATATATGGCAGATTTCTATGCAGGAGATATACGGTTTGTTAGGTTTTATCTTTTCGTGCCTATGCCACTTTCCACTCTTGTAGTATGGATATTTATCCCATGTCACGATTATTCAAAGATCTTTAAGAACTATTTCTAGAACATATCAAATCGTTATTCTATCAGATAGGTGCCTTTAACATAAATCTAGTATTATTGCTTTTCTCATGTTCCAATAAACAGGATTCTATCAAACCTGTCAATAGGAAGAAATACTTGATCCTATTTCTTATCTGTTGCTATCTATTTGTTTCGAAATGCTGTCTCATGCTATGTATAAACATTACTCTTCTATACTGTGTTGTTCTACACAAAGCATCAGCGCACAAATAAAAAGCGGAACCTTCAGGAACCGCTATAATATAAAATGCTATTTATTAAAACTACTCTTGTGGAAGCCATTCATCAAGGATAGTAGGCTTTCTTTCTGGGGCGGGATCTTCCACTTGATAACTACTCTCAGAAAGTACATAAATAACCTTAATTCCAGCTTTACCAAAGTTCTCGGTAGTAGTTGCAGTATAATTGAAGTTATCGGCATCGTAATGGATAACAAAATCTTCAGTTTCCATATACATCATACCCGTATCATCTGTTTTGACCTCGTAGGCATTGGAACCCATAAGATTCAACTGACCAAAATCGAAAGGATAATCTCCAAATTCATCATTTCTACGAAACTCTTCAGTAGCGTTGATTGCTTCCTGCAAAACTGGGATCAAGGCTTCAAATTTCTCATGCGCAAGAGCTTCTGCGGCTTTGTCTATTCTCAACTGGCGCATACCAAAGAAAAATACAAATAATAACCCCACCAAAAGGAGGATCATAATTAACTCTACAAGGCTAACCTTGTGAGTATCAGAGACTTTCTGATTGCTGTTTACTTTTACTTGTGTATTTTTAGCTGTTTCAGACATTATCTTCTCCCAAGAAATTCTTCTTTACATTCATGTTTTTTATACTTTCTTTTTTTGTCAAACCTTTTTTATGCATAACCAAACTCGGCATCAGTAGATGTTCAAGATATATTATCAAGATCCGCCGAATATTGCAATCTCGCTCACCGAATTCGCAAATCAAATGATAAATATCTGGTATTCCACTTTCAGGCATAATTTCTTCATGCCTGTTGTAAAACCATTAAGCATTCTTTTCTTTGTCCTTCTCAGGAGTTCGATAAAGATATATTCAGTTCTTTCATTCTGGAATGGCAAGCCGTCTCCCGTGTTATGGAGCTCTTCCCCATGCCCCTGTTATTCAACGGCCTCAATGGGATAATTCGTCAAACTCGCTACCCAACCACAGCGTATAGATGAAGCTTTACTATTCAATGCTTCAAGGCAAGCTCTACCACAGTATATAGAGGTGACTATTTATTAATGACATATATCAATTATCAAAATATGTCTGCGGTCTCCTTCCAGAAAAACCATCCAATGCTTTGGTCGGTTTTAAGCTAAGAGCAAACCCAAATGATGGTTTGTTTGCATTCAGGAATTCCATTGTAAGGCGCAGCTCAATAAAATCCCAGATCAAACTTGGGTTTCTAAGACGAATTCCAAACCCCTGGGCAAACAATCTATCTGGTGCGTGCAATTTATCGTCATGGTGTACAGCTGCCATATCCATAAAAGTGAATGCCGATATCTGAAATCCGATTATCTGGAAGGGAGTATTGATATCTTCTTCTATACTTAAACTTGCCAGATCTGTTCCGCTGAGATCCTCTCCATCTCTATAAAATTGATCTTCTGCGAGATTAATTCTTTGGGTGGGATAGCTCTTCGATGTTCCAATTATCCTAGCTCGTATCATGCCTCGATTGCCAAATCTGCCTATTAATCGCATTGGAGTTATATAGACGGGCTCCATTGCAAAAAGAGTCTGACCTGCCTTGCCATTGCTCAAATAGGTTTCTGTAGATATTTTATTGTAAAGGTAATGTCCTGCATTATGATAGCTTGACCATTCCCATTGCACTCCCATATATTGACGATTCTGCCACTCTGCAAAATCGTGACCCGCCATTACCTGTAAAAGATGACCCTTAGGAAGATAGTTATTATCCAAAAAAGAACTTAACCCAGATACATAACGATACTCAGGTGATGCATAACCAATAGTCCCAAGGGCAAAGAAAGAGTTTTGCCAAGCCAGTTCTTCAGGACGTATTTGATGTTTACGGTATCTTACAGAAAGAGCAGAGTAGATATATTCTGGATAATCCAGTACACTATAGGTGTGTGCGAACCATGCTCCATATTGATGATACTTAAGCCTCGAATTCCAAAAACTAATCTTAGTATCGGATGCTCGATAATCTATGCCCCCAAAATTATTCATTAACGGATATAAAAACTCTCGATTAAAAGCAATATCAAGGCGTTTATCATCTGGCAAGGATAACCTGTGAAAATCTCCCTTTATGTACTTTCTCAAAATATTGGGATGAGTATAAAAACTCTCCCAACCGAGTATGTCCCTCTTTTGGGGGTCCACGTATAGACTATAATTAATTGAATGAGTTAAGCCCAAGAAGTTTCTATCCACCAATGTTAACTGTAGCTTGTTATGATCAATCAGTTTTGGAGCAAACTTCAAGAAAAACTTCTCCCTTAGCTTTATGTCCACGCCAACTCTCGGTTGCTTGGGGTCTGTAATCTCAAACTCCAGTTCCGAATATAGCTCAGAATCGTATAAATAATGTAGATTGGCTATTAATAAAGCAGGATTTAGCGTATCGCCCTCAACAAAAAAAAGGTTTTGCTTGAGTATGTTGTTTCGGGTTTTGGGATGAATCATATTACCGAAGCGAAGCACATCGTTATATAGTGGCAAACCTTCTCTTTGAGGCTTAATCTCAAACACATCTTTCTGTAAAACATTTATCTTAGAAATAGTTTTACCGCTCCATAAAGCAAAATCCTGATCCAATTCGGGCACATATGGCTCCGCGTCTCCTTCCTTGAAGATAAGCGGATACACTCTTTTTAGAAACCGATGCTCCAGCATTTCTTCCTTAGTTTCAGCCACTAAGTCCCTGGAGGTGAATATGCCATTTTTAAGCAGCTCATCATCTTCAGCCCAAAGCACACATTGGGAAAATAATACCAGGCAGAGCAGGGTTAGTATTTTAGTCATTACTTCAATACTCCATTTGTTACCATTCTACCCTAAGCCCTCCTTTCGTCAAGCAGTTCTACAAGCATTTACCACATAGAGACAGTTACATAAACAGATATATCAGATTTTTATGCACAAAATATCGGTTTGGTGGGCTTTTTCTAATCGTAGCTATACTCACCCGTCACCCTTTTATTATTGGGCTTTACTCCATGCCCCGCTCACTCTACAGCCTTGCATATAAAACAAAAAAGCGTCTTGCTTCTTCACGGCAAGACGCTAAAGGACTATCTCGTATTCAAGATACGTTTCGACGCTTGTAGATAAAATAAGAAGCCGTTATTAGTAGTACATTTATTGCTAACCATATCATTTGTTCAGAATAACTGGTTAGTGACCCCTTTGTAAAGTCTATCGGTACAAAGGCAGTCTTCATCGAAATTTTTGTTATAACCTCAAATGGGGTAAATACTACTCTATTCCAAAACCCAAATATGCTGTAAGTTTCAAGACCCCAAGAGAGCTTTAGCATTAGCCTTATCGATTCGTATATGGCAAAGAACAATAATAGCTTAACAGCCGGTGTTTTTCGAAACATGCTAGAGAAAAACCACACCAAAGGTATCAAAAGAATCGAAGCTTTGAGCATATAAACAGTAGCATTTATCAACGCACCCAGCCCAATCGTAAAAGAAGGATATCCAATAGCAAAAGAAATGGTGCCGATAATAAGATAATTGACCAATATCAATACAATGAACTCTATGAATACAGCTACAGACACAAACGCTGCTTTGGTTCCCATTATCTTAAGAAGACTAACTGGTTGAGAGAGGTGAAAGATCTCACATCGTTTTTGATAATCCTGATTTAGGCAAACATCTGCCAAACTTATAGATGTTAACAGACTCAACCAAGCTAAGAATATTGCGGCACCATAATGCAATCCCCATAGTAGCACATTTATGCCTGGCTGACTGGAATCCAGATTTACGAAATTGGGCAACCCAAATCTTATTGCTCCATAAGCAAATGCTATTATACCCAAACCGTAATGTACCAGAAGAACCCATAGCGGAATGAGAAAGGTTTTCTTATTGGTATGCCACTCTTTAAGTAATAAGGTCTTAAACTGTCGCACTGTTACCTCCTACTACTTCCATAAATATATCAGATATTGATGGTCTGTTATATACTGCACCTTCAACTTGCACGTCAGATGGCAATACTGCACTTACAAATCCCAAGGTTTTATTAATCTCACGCGCTCCAGAATCATAAAGAACCTGCTTCTTGTCTGATGGAGCTGTAATTACATGGTATCTAGTTTTCAAACTCTCAACTTCTTCATTCAAAACTATCTTACCATTATCGATAATGATAATTTCCTGCAATATATCCTCAATTTCTTCCACCTGATGAGTGGAAATAAAGATGGTGCGTTGCTCATCAAAAAACTCACCTAAGATGATATTGAAGAATTCCTTTCTAAACGCAATATCGAGCCCCAATGTTGGCTCATCCAGAAGCAGATAACGTACGTCTAAGGATATGGTCAACAAGAGATACAGCTTTGTCTTCATGCCCTTGGAAAGCTTACCCACTTTCTTGTCTAAAGGCAAATTTGCTCTGGAAAACAAGCGTTCACTGCGTTCAATATTGAAATGAGGATTAAGGTTCCTTACATAATTGATGGTTTGAGAAACCGTTAAGCGGTCATCTAAGCCACTAACATCGGGAATAAATGCCACCTGATCAAACACCCGGTGATCTCGATGTTGCAAGTGAAATCCATCCAGACTAACAGTTCCCTCATGATCCATAAAACCAAGCATGCAACGCATCAGAGTGGATTTGCCGGCTCCGTTTTTTCCCAGCAATCCCACAATTTTCCCCCAAGGCAGAGTAAAAGACACATTATCCAAAGCTTGGAATTTTCCAAACTTCTTACTTAATCCATTTACCTGATAAGGTATTGGATGGTTCTCAAACGTCTTTTCATAAACTGTCATTGCTCTTCTCCATAAACACTTTTTACCTTATTAATTACCTCTTCTTTGGGAATCTCATAACTTTTTGCCAATCGCAAAGAAGGCTCCAAAGATTCTTGGATAAATGAACTTCTCCGATTAGATATGATCATCTCTCTGGCACCGGGAGAAACAAATATCCCTATACCTCGTTTGTGATACAAAATCCCTTCATCTACCAACAGGTTAACCGCATTACCGGCTGTAATGGGGTTGATCCTGTATTCAGCAGCCATTTCCCGGAGCGATTTTAACCGATCTTCCTCATTTAATGCCCGGGCAAGTATCTGTTCTTCGATTTGTTGCCTCAGCTGGAGGTAAATCGGGATGTCTTCTTTAAAAACTTTCATCGCATCCTCACTATAGTTTATTTCACTTAGCGCCTTAGTGATGTAGTCAACTATATCACCAGGTATCTAATGTCAAGTTCTTTCTTTATATTATTTACATTTCCCCGCCCCCAGATGTTACTATCTACATGTTATACATATAGTTACAAGATATAATATAATTTTTGGGGATTCATTTTTACCGCTTTTCCAGTACCATAGTGTTTGCTATATTGACAAAAAAAACAGTCAATTCTCAGTATGTTAACAGCCTACAGACCCTACATAGAATGCCCTCCGATACGTGGAATCACCGCCCGGTGATTCCCACGGTTTTTTATCCTTCAATCTGATACTGATCCACTGCCATTTGCAGAAATGGTGATCAGATTTGCAGAAACGGTGATCAAAACTCGGTTGCTTCATTTGCAGAAATGGTGATCAAATTTGCAGTTTTCAGTGATCACTATAAACGCCCATCTTCTTGCCAGTGCAAAGGCATCTATCATTTCTTTATCAAGCCTTAATCAAGCGTATAAAATTAACGCA
>JAJBBD010000095.1 GCA_020532355.1 Candidatus Cloacimonadota bacterium
ATCCCGAGATGAACCTCATCTTCAGCATAATGTTAAGGTAAACCTTATTTAACGATTACCAAAAAGTGCAAGGTGGGGAAGAGCAATAAAAAGCTTAAGTTGAGTCCCAAATGTTGGTGTAAATTCCAACTCATTGTTTCTCTGGTTGTTTGAGGGCATCTGATATCCCAAGGTACTCATAATCTATGTAAGGCAAGAGACCCGTTGCATTGTTTTCATCTTTGTAAGCGATGTTAAGTCAAAAAAGTTCGGAAATCTCGTTATTATCGAGCGCAAAACCTGCAAATCGGACACTGTTTTGTACCATTTCTTGTACCTATATTTAACTTCAAATCTTGATAAAAATACTCTTAATGATATATGCAATATACC
Organism: Candidatus Cloacimonadota bacterium; assembly: GCA_020532355.1. NCBI lineage: Bacteria > Pseudomonadati > Candidatus Cloacimonadota > Candidatus Cloacimonadota bacterium. The sequence goes on from JAJBBD010000095.1 coordinate 373, forward strand.
AGTATGGATTTCGTAAAAAAAGCATTGTAGTCTTGGATTTAGATCTGTTTTGGCACTTGCATTTGTCCAAGTAATCGCAATATGTAAATCTGGGTGAATCTTTATAGTCTATTTATCGCGATTTACATATCTTACTGATTATTATAGAGATATATGTTATACTGCAGAAATAACTAAATTCTACTTGACAAAAAAGCAGGATTAAAGGTTTATGCAACAACATACGCATACAGAACAAAAGCTGGGGGCGTAGTTCAGTTTGGTTAGAACGTCTGCCTGTCACGCAGAAGGCCGCGAGTTCGAGTCTCGTCGCTCCCGCCATAATATCGGACGCCTGTAAGGCGTCCTTTTTAATTGGGTTGCAATGAAGATATACTACAACATTCTTTTGGTGGGGTATAAGCTAGTAACAGAGCTGATCTTTTTTATCAGCCGTCCAATCTTGTGGCTAATTTTACCACTATTTAATTATCGTGAGTCAATAATAATTCCAGAATCCAATAATGATAATCCAGTATTGATTCACTGTTCATCTGTTGGTGAACTAAATGCTATTATCCCACTAGTAAGGCATCTGATCAAGGAAGGCATTCCTCTTATTATAAATACTGTAACAGTAACAGGAAGAGATTTGGCAAAACGTCAGTTTCCTGAATTGAGGGTCACGCTTGCTCCCCTAGATTTTGCATCATTAAGGTTTAAACAAATAAAGGCGATATCACCAAGATTAATAATTGTTGTAGAAACCGAAATATGGCCAATGATGCTGGATATATCGGCACGCATGAATGTAGCAGTTATATTTATCAATGCACGTATGAGTGATAAGTCTCTTGATAGATACCTGAGAATGAAAGGATTATTACGCTATTTAGGGAGAAATGTTCAACTTGTTTTAGCGCAGAGTAAAGATGATCAGCAACGTTTTAAGAAGATTTGGAATACAAGAGTTCTCGCGGCTGGAAATCTCAAGTACTGCCTCCAACTTACTCAGTATGACAATTTGAAAACCAGAGAAAAACTTGGCTTTAAGAAAAATGATAAGATTCTGGTATGGGGGAGTTCGCGTCCTGGTGAAGAAAACCTTTTAATGACAATCTTTCCCAGTTTGAAAGCAGAAATACCTAATTTACGAGTAATTTTGGCACCACGGCATCCCAAACGTTGTGATGAAGTAGAACGAATGCTAATAGAATACGAGTATTGCAAGCTCTCAGAATTGAGCAATGGCAGTTTATATGAAATATTATTGATTGATGGATTGGGATATTTAGACAAGGCTTATGCTATATCCGATTTAGCTGTTGTAGGTGGATCTTTTTATAATTTTGGAGGTCATAATCCTTTAGAGCCTGCTTTTTATGGTAAGGCAATAATAATTGGAGAATATCATGCTTCTTGTAAAAGTTCAGTTAATAAATTGGCTCAGAATAAAGCGCTAGTGGTATCCTCCATACGTACTTTACAGCAAGACATCATCAAACTTTTAAAAAACGATACCATGCGAGAAGAAATGGGGAAGAGGGCAAAAATAGTCTTGACTGAAAATGCCGAAGCTCTGGAAAATCACATAAAAGGAATTATGAAATGTCTACCATAATGCGTGAAGCAATGTTTTACAAGAACTTAAACAAGGAGACAGTGCAATGTGAACTGTGTCCTCATTACTGCGTCATTCATTCCGGTGAGCAAGGTAAATGTCGTAGCCGTGAGAATATTGAAGGTAAACTGTATGCCAACAATTATGCTCAAAGTATAGGCATAAGTATCGATCCCATCGAAAAAAAACCTTTATATCACTTTCGACCGGGTTCTCGCATTTTATCGTTAGGGCCAAATTCTTGTAATCTGAATTGCAAATTTTGTCAGAATTACAGCATATCTCAATTGCTTAGCCCCACAATCTCCATATCTATTGATGATCTTTACCAAACTGTATGCAGCAAATGCAAAATAAAACAAATAGCATTTACTTATACCGAGCCACTAACTTGGTATGAGTACATAATTGATTTTGCAGAAAAATACCCCGACGTAGATGTTGTATTGATATCCAATGCATATATAAATCCAGAGCCCCTAAAGAGAATCATACCTTATATTAAAGCGATAAATATCGATTTGAAGTCTTTCACAAATGAGTTTTACCAAGACCTGTGTAGCGGCTCAATCGATCCGGTTAAAAAGTCGATTGAAATGTGTGTAGCTGCTAATATTCATACCGAAATTACGCTTCTTTTGATACCGAGTCTGAATAATAATAGCAAAGAATTGGAATTGTATTGCCAATATTTGGCAGAAATCAATAAAGAGATGCCTCTACATATCTCTGCTTATCATCCGGATTATTTGATTGATACTCCTCCAACCTCAATAGACGATGTGGCTTCTGCTATTGCTATAGCCAAAAATAAGTTAGACTATGTGTACGGCGGCAATCTTCCTATAGATGATTATGCTAGTACTAAATGTCCCAATTGCGGTAAAGAAATAATTGAAAGAAGAATGCACTGGTGCCGTAGTACAGTTGAAGCTGATGCTCTTTGTCCCCATTGCAAACATAAGATTTATGGGGTTTATGATTTCTAAGTATCTTCGCAGCTTAACTATTGGTGACCTAATACTGGTGCTGCTCTGTTTGATCGTTGCAGCAGCTTTTTTTAAAGCCCAATATTCAAAGCCCCAAAAGGTATATGTTTATAAGGATGACCACTTACAAGGAAGCTATGAATTGAATAAAGATAGAATAATAGAAATTGATGAGCATGTTACAATTGAAATCGCTTATGGTAAAGCTCGAATAGCAAAAAGTGATTGTCCGGATAAACGATGCGTTAAGCAGGGATTTAGCAATAAGATGCCAATAATTTGTATGCCAAATCGCATAATGCTGCAGTTTAAGAATGCAGAAGATGAGCATATATTAATTCTTTATTAGGGGTTTCATGAAAGTAGCACTATATGCTTCAAATCATGGTTTTGGCCATGCTTCAAGAATATCTGCTTTAGCACAAAGCTTTATTGAGTTTGGAATATTTGTATATCTTTGCACCGATCGCCCTCAATTCCTATTTCAGGGGCTTGATTCGCAATTTGTTGTGTATAGGGAAACAAAAATCGATAGGGGAGTAGTGCACAAAGAAAATCTGATAAGCGATCTTCCAGCTACAAAGGCAGCCCTTCTTGAACTATTTTCGAAACGAGAAGAATTGGTTGCCCAAGAAGTGGATTTTTTGCGAGATTCAGGTATAGATTTAGTAATTAGTGATATCCCATATCTAATCGTTGAAGCTTGTGGTTTTGCCAATATTCCCATATTTGGTATAAGCAATTTTGATTGGTACTTTGTATATCATGAGTTGTTTAATACGGATGAGGATCTTGTACCCGTGCTTAACACAATCTGGGCTCTGTATCGCCGTATGGATAAAACCTATTTGCTGGATTTGGGCTCTCGCGAGAGTGTTCCCGGATTTAAGGAACCTACTGAAGGTGGGTTGGTGTCTAGAACTAAAAATGCTTTCAAAGATATACACAACCAATATAAAATCAACAAAGAGCAAAAGATACTGCTTCTAATGTTTGGCGGAGAGGGCAAGATTTCCCTTCCAATTAAGGAAATATGCGAAGCTTGGGATGGAGTGGTTATTAGTCCCTATCACCACGAATCAATGCCAAGACTAATTAATGTGCCGCAGGATGAAGACTTCTTAAGTCTGATCCATTTTTCAGATTTAATTATCTGTAAACCAGGCTACAGCACATTTGCCGAAATTTTAACTATGGGTAAATCCATGCTTTATATCCCGCGGAAAAACTATCCCGAAGAACGAGTTTTAATAGAAGGAGTAAAGCATTATCCCAATGCATTAATGGTTGAAGATTTTCCTAATCAGGTGGGGGAGATCCGAAAACTTTTTGCAACAATAAGTAAGACCGATTATAAATGGGAAGCATCAAACTCCTTCATCGTTGGAGATATGCTAAATGAATGGATAAAAATCCAGTTTCCTAAAGACAGAATTCTCAGCATTTTTGATTTGGGTTCAAACAATATGAACTACCTTTTGTATAATAAGAGCAGAAGCATGGTTATTCATCGTTTTTGGTGTACTACTGGATTAGCTAGAGGATTCAATAACGGCATGCTAGCAGATCAAAGTATGCATTGTGCCATATTAAGCATGAACAAGTTATTAATGAAGGATAAGCATATAGAATCCCATAAACGGTTAATTGCTACTGGAATAAGCAGAAAAGCTAAAAATGCAGCTAAGTTTATAGAATCACTCTCCAATTCTTACCAGATCAAAGCGAAAACAATTAGTGCAATGGAAGAATTAAAATACTCATGGCTTGCGGCACAAGAATATATGCAACCGACACAAGATAATGTAGTTATTGATATTGGTGGGTCAAGCACAGAGATATCTTGGGAACAAATTGATGGTGAACCAACTGGGGTTTCATTAGACATGGGTCTTATAAGTTTATTAGATGAAGAGAATCTAGGTAACGATATTATTGCCATTATTGATACTGGATATTCTAAGTTACCGCAATTTAATAAGCTACGACTAATAGTAGTAGGACTCACGGCAACTATGTTGTTGCACTATATTAGAAGTGTTCCTATAAAACAAAGTAATGATTTGGCACCCAATATCACGTTAAAAGAGCTTGATGATTTTTTACTACGTATTTCTAATAGTACACACGCTAAACATAAAGAGAAAGCAGACAACAATTGGGAGATTTCTTCAATGAGAATTGCTGCACAAATAATCAAGCTATTGCTGGACAGATATGAGGGTTTAGATTTCGTGGTATGCAACAATGGAATTTCAATGGGATACGCAAAATGGATAAAATAGAAAGATTCGGGTTAAGTAAATTCGAGATAATAGCAGGGCCATGCACTATAGAGAACTATGAAAACCTCTATAATAATGCTCAAGTTCTAAAAGAGCTTGGTATTAAGTATTTGCGTGGAGGAGCATACAAAATGCGCACATCATTCCATAGCTTTAGAGGACTAGGTGATTCTGGAGTTATTCATTTAGAAAATGTGGGTAAAGAACTAGATATGATTACCGTATCTGAATGTACACAAATTGATAAAGTGGAATATATGGCGCAACATATAGATGTTCTGGTAGTTGGCACTAGGAACATGCATAACTACCCTCTTTTAGAAGCACTGGGGAATATCGATAAACCGATTATCCTTAAAAGAGGAATTGCCGCTACATACGATGAATGGTTGGCAGCAGCAGGATATATAATTGATAATGGAAATGAGCAAGTAATACTCTGCGAAAGAGGCATCAGAACATTTGTAAGGGATACCCGCTATACATTTGATGTATCTGCTATAGCCGTAATGAAAAGAAAAAGTGGTTTGCCTGTAATAGCCGATCCGTCCCATGCTGCTGGCAATAGAAATCTGGTGCCTTCACTCGCATATTCGGCAATTGCGGCAGGAGCAGATGGCCTTTTGTTAGAATGTACGACAAATCCCAGTGAAAACATTTGCGACGCAGATCAAACAATAGAACCACAAACTCTTAAACATATTATTGATGCTACCCCGAATCTTCGGCGGCATCTTCTAGGAACCAATTAAAAATGAAGTTTTATATAGAAACCTATGGCTGTCAAATGAATGTGGCAGATAGCGAATTAGTATATTCAATTCTGCAAAATGCCGGCTATACTCCGGCAAACAGTATTGATGAAACCGATATTCTGCTTTTTAACACTTGCTCGGTGCGTGAACATGCAGAACGCAGAGTATTAGGCAGAATATCTAATGAACGTCATCGCAAAAAAGAAAAGCCTTGGTTTAAAATTGTCCTCTTAGGTTGCATGGCTCAGCGCATAGGGCGGATCTTATTGGAAAAAGACATTGGGATAGACTATGCTGTTGGAGTAGATCAATACAAAGATCTTCCCGTTTTACTTTCATCAGATATCCACTCGGCATTGGAATTTAATCCGGTTGAAATATATGATGCTATAATGCCTGTTCATCAGGGTAAACACTGTGCTTATGTAACAATTATGCGTGGATGTAATAACTTTTGTTCTTATTGCATTGTGCCCCATGTGCGCGGTAGAGAGCGTAGCCGCCCATACAATGATATTCTATGCGATGTTAAATCTGCACTTGAATTTAATATGCTGGATATTAGCTTATTAGGACAAAATGTAAATTCCTATCATTATCAAGAACTAAGTTTTCCTAAATTGCTGCATAAGATAAGTGAAGATATTCCAGAATTAAGACGATTACGTTTTGTGACATCACATCCTAAAGACTTATCAGACGAGCTTGTAATTCAAATGAGAGACAATCCAAAGATATGTGAGCATATACATTTACCCATGCAAAGCGGTAGTGACGATGTTCTTTTTAGAATGAATCGTTCCTATAGTTATAATAAATATCTCGAAAGAATTAACAAGCTTCGAGATGCAATACCAAATATTGCGATTACCACAGACTTGATTGCTGGATTTCCCGGTGAAACAGATCAAGAATTTGAAGATACGCTTAGTGCAATGGAGAATATTGAATTTGATTATGCTTTTTGTTTTAAATATAGCCCACGAAATGGTACTTCTGCAGCTAATTTTGAAAACCAGATTCCAGAAAAGATACGATTAAAACGGCTTCAAACAATGATTGAGTTGCAAAGAAAGATCACACTCAAAAAATTTAAGGCTCAGGTAGGCAATATTGTTGAAGTGTATGTTGAAGGATTTAGTAAAAAAAGTAAGCAACAGGTTTCCGGAAAAACAAGAGATTTTAAAATTGCAGTACTAAACGGTAATGAAACTCATATAGGAAAAATAGTAAAAGTATACGTAGAAGACGCAACGGCAGGCACATTGCTATGCGGTGTGCCATTGTAGTTTTAAGACATGTTATGTAAACTTGCCTGTGCGGTTATAATGGCTTGTGCGGCAAGTTCTTGTCCCCCACAATAAATCATGGAGATACTATGAAAAGTATGACCGGTTATGGTAAAAGTCAAATTAGCAGAAACAACATAGATTGCAATATAGAGATTAAAAGCGTTAATGGCAGATATCTGGACGTAAAATGCTATCTGCCAAGAGAAATTAGTTTTTGGGAATATGAGCTTCGAAAGACTACCTCCAAATATGTCAACAGGGGCTCGATCGAGATCAAGGTATATATAAATGACTATCGTGAACCAAAACTGCGCTTAAATGAGCTAAAACTGCAAAAATACTACGACATTATTCGTCAAGCACAGAAATCCTTGAATATAACTAGCGATGTATCGTTAGAATATTTATTGAATGAACCTGGTGTAGTTGAATCTATGAATAGTTATGATGAAGATACTGATTTGATAGCTCTAATCAACGATTGTCTGGAAGAAGCACTTAAGATAATTGTCTATTCAATGGAATTAGAAGCTAAAAGCATGAAGAGCATACTAATGAGTTCATTTACAAGGATTCAAAAAGCATTGAATTACATTGAAGAAAAAATTCTACCTTTTAAGGAAGAATTATTCTCTTCTATGCATAAGAGAATAAATGAGATTCTTAACAGTTACAATATAGAAACTACTGAACAAAGACTAATGCAAGAACTTGCGATATATATAGATAAATATGATATACAAGAAGAGATAACTCGCTTAAAATCCCACATACAGACCTTTCTTGACACTATTAATAAGGATGTAGAAAGCGGAAAAACGCTAAATTTCATTCTTCAAGAGATGCAACGCGAAGCAAACACTTTAGGTTCTAAGTTTTCTAATAGTAAGACATTCTCTGATATACTAACAATAAAAGAAGAGATAGAGAAATGTAGGGAGATTGTACAGAATGTATCGTGAGCCAAAACTTAGTTGGAAATCCTGGCCATTTGCAGAAAGACCGCTTGCCTCTTCCCTACTCCTTTTATTCTTAGCTTTTCTAACAATATATTTGTATAAGATGGCTGTGCTTGATTGGCAAATGCCATTATTCTACTTTCTGGGCTTGTTGTTAGTATATGGTAATCTGTTACCCTATTTCATTATCACTGAATATTATCTATTTGATGATGAGATCTTGGTTCGCTATCTTTTTATTAAAATTAAGCGGCCATGGAGCGATTTTGGCTGTTTCTATAAAGATAAAAGAGGAATAATGCTCTCTACTTTCAAGATGCCTCGAAGATTAGATCCTTTTCGTGGACAATCACTTAGGTTTTCAAAGAGCGGTGAAGAAACACCTGCTTTGATAGCCTTCCTAAAAGAGAAAATTGGTAAGCAATACTAGGATAATAATATGAACGACATAGATATAGAACAACGCATATTAGCTAAACTCACAGATATGTATCCCAATGGTTTAACATACAGTGAAATATGCTCATATATTGGACTTACAAAGAAAAACAAATCTTCTGTTAGTCAAATCCTATCAACTCTGTTATTGGCTGGAAAACTGCAAAAAGAAAGAAAACGATACAAGTTAGTTTCTAAACCTCATAGAATGGAGACAGTCACCATCAATTCTTCCAAGAAAATAAATGCTAATAGTACACCAAACTCTCAACTTATAGAAGGAATTTTTGATGCAACTTCTCTGGCTAAAGATAGATCCTTTGCATTTGTTAGATCTACAGATAAAGACTATTATATTGATAGTGAAGACACATTGAACGCATATCATAATGATGTTGTGATGATTGAGGCCTCCAAAAGTAGTAGAGGTGAACATGGTATTGTTGTGCGTATTGTTAAGCGCGCAAATGAGAACATACCAGGGGATATAGCCAAAGTTAAAAACAAATGGATCTTTTTACCATCCAATCCGAAAATCCATAATTGGTTTAACATAAATGAGCTGGGCACGGCTAAGCCAGGCGATAAAGTAATGTTGACAGTTACAAACTGGGGTGATCACAATAGCGGCAATTTACCTTGTGGAAACATATCAGAGATACTTGGTCCATCAGGAGATCCGCAAGTAGAATTATTGGCCGTTATACGTCAATATCAGTTACCACTTGAATTTCCTCCAGAAGTTTTATCTGAAATACAAAAGATACCTTTAGAAATTGGTAAAGAAGAGATTAAACTCCGACGTGACCTGAGAAAACTATATACATTTACTATTGATCCTGCTTCAGCAAAAGATTTTGATGATGCCATCTCTATAGAGTATACATCGAATGGTGGTTGGCGCTTGTGGGTTCATATTGCAGATGTTGCTCATTATGTAGGTTTGAATTCACTTACTTTTAATGAAGCTTCTGAACGAGGTAACAGCTTTTATTTTCCAAAGAGAGTTATCCCCATGATACCGGAGAGGCTTTCTAATCAAATCTGTAGCCTAAGACCTGATGAAGATAAATTGGTTATGACAGTCGAAACAGAATTTGACCGCAATGCTAAGGTGCGAAAGCAGAAAATATATGAGGCAGTAATTAGATCCGATGCCAGATTGGCATATGAAGAGGTAGACGATTATTTTGATGGAAAAACCAGTAAGCTCTCCCCTATATTAAAGAAAGCTCTGGATTGCGGTAGAAATCTTTCTGCATTACTTAGCAAGCTTCGCATTGAAAATGGATATGTATATTTTGATCTACCAGAAATTGAATATGAGTATGATAATGATGGTTTTGTGCACCGATTAGGCATTGCAGAGGAAACAGAAAGCCACAAGCTTATTGAAAACTTTATGCTAGTTGCTAATGAATATACTGCAAAAGAGCTTGCAAAAAAGGCTTCAACCTCTATATATCGCATTCATGAAGATCCCGATTATGATAAAATTGAACGCCTTGCCTATGTCTTGGATTTTTACGGTATTCATTTTGTGGAACAAGAGAATTTAAACAAGACGGTTCAATTTCTTCTCTCGTCGTTGCCAAACAAAGATTATCACCGTGTTTTTGACCGTATTATCTTAAGAAGCATGAAAAAGGCAAAATACTCAACACAGCACATACGTCACTTTGGCTTATCGTTAGAAAACTATACTCATTTCACTAGTCCTATCCGTCGGCTTTGTGATCTTGTAGTGCATCACTTATGTAAGATTCATCTTTTAAACATTGCTAATACAATCGTTAGAAAAGATCAAATAGTGAGATGGGCTGCACATGCTTCCGAACAAGAATTACAAGCGGATTCTGCAGAAAGAGATATTGAAAAAGTCTATAGCGCTACGTTTATGCGTGATAAAGTAGGCGAGTCTTTTACGGGGTTGTTGATCTCTACAAACAGCTCAGGAGCTTTTATTAGACTCAATGAACTACCGGTCACTGCAAAATTACAAAAAGATCAATTTGGTAAGGGTAAGTGGGAATATAGGGATTCTGAAATGCGTTTTGTAAATACAAGAAGTCATGAATCATTTGAGCTTTTAGATAGTGTGAAAGTTAGAATAATGGAAGTAAGTGATGATATATATTTGGAGCTTACGGGAGAAAAGGACAGTCATATCCATTATCACAGCATAAAGAGAAACGAAAAGACAAATTTGAAAAATAGGCTCAGAATTAAGGTTGACGCCAAAGCTACTAGAAAAAATAGTGTTAAACATAATAGACGCAAAGGCAGGAATAGACGATAATGAAAAAACCCATTGGCATATTTGATTCGGGAGTTGGTGGTTTAACGGTTTACCGCACAATACGAAATGCCTTTCCGGAAGAAGATTTGATCTATTTTGGAGATACTGCCCGGGTTCCTTATGGGCCAAAATCTCCCAATACCATAGTTGAGTATTCCATACAAAACGCAAGATTTCTTTTACAACAAGGCATAAAGACTCTAATTGTAGCGTGTAATACTTCTTCCTCGGTGGCTTTACCTCATTTACGCCAGCTTACTAATATACCAATAATTGGGGTAATAGAACCAGGAAGTGAAGTAGCGGTACGTACAACTAATTCAGGAAGAATTGGCGTGATAGGCACTGAAGGTACCATAAGAAGTAATGCATATGTAGATGCTATTAAAATTCATAATCCAGATGCAGAGGTTTTTTCTAAAGCATGTCCCCTATTTGTCCCTATTGTAGAAGAAGGCTGGCAAGATCATCCTGTAGCAAAACAGATCGTACTGGAATATCTGTCTTCCATGATTAAATTAAACATTGACACTTTGGTGTTAGGTTGTACACACTATCCCTTACTTACCAGTGTTATACAGAGCGTAGTAGGAGATGAAGTTAATTTGGTAGATAGCGCCCAAGCTATTACTATGCATCTTGGGAGATTAATCCCGTCTGAACATGATGGAAGGCATGGTGAGGATTCATTCTTTGTTAGCGATAATGAAGATAAATTTGCCTTTATTGCTGAAAGAATATTACGCCAACCACTTACAAAGTTGAAACGGGTTAAGCTTTTTGAAAGCTGGTTTATCGATTAAATTAAGAAACTATAGAGGAATAAGATGAAACCGATTATTTTAACTGCAGCCATTACTGGAGCTGAAACTACCCTAAAAGATCAGCCAAATTTGCCGGTAACACCTTTAGAACAGGCAAATGAAGCCAAGGCATGTTTTGAGGCTGGTGCTAGAGTAGTTCATCTTCATGTACGTGAAAACGATGGCTCACCTAGTCAACGTCTTGAAAGATTTACAGAATCAATAACTGCTATTCGGAAAGCTGTACCAGAGATGATTATTCAGATCAGCACAGGTGGTGCCGTTGGTGAAGCTTTTGAAAAACGCCTTGCCCCACTCGCACTTAAACCAGATATGGGTACCCTTAATGCCGGCACGCTAAATTTTGGTAATGAGATATTTATCAACCACCCCCAAGATATTGTGCGTTTGGCAGAAGCATTTAAGCAATACAATGTAGTTCCTGAAGTTGAGGTTTATGAATCTGGAATGATAGATGTAGTAGCCAAACTCGTAAAAAAGGGAATTATTACTCATAAGCCACTTCATATACAATTTGTGTTAGGGGTGCCAGGAGGTATGAGCGGAAAGCCCAAAAACCTTCTTTACATGGCGGAGCATTTAACTGAAGAAATTCCAACAGCTACATGGGCTGTTGCTGGGATCGGAAAATGGCATCTACCAACGGCTATGATAGCGATGGTTACTGGTGGACACATTCGTTGTGGGTTTGAAGATAATATATACTATCACAAAGGAATTGTTGCAGAGTCCAATGCTCAGCTAGTGAAACGCTTGGCAAGAATTGCAACCGAAATTGGCCGCCCAATTGCTAGCCCCAAAGAAGCTCGCGAAATTCTAGCATTGCCAAGTTAAGGAGTTAGGATGCATCTTAGTGAAAACGCACTTATTGTGCTACAGAAGAGATATTTTAGAAAAAACGAACAGGGTGAATGCATTGAGGATTGGAATGAACTTATTAAGCGTGTAGCAGACAATATTGCAGATGGTGATTCGGATCAAAAGAATAAATTTTATAAACTCCTTGATAGTGGCGATTTCCTGCCAAATTCACCCACTTTAATGAATGCCGGTGCAGACCTTCAACAGCTCTCTGCATGTTTTGTCTTACCTATTGAAGACAGCATGGATAGCATATTCGAAACAGTAAAGAACGCTGCGCTAATTCATAAAAGTGGAGGAGGAACCGGCTTCTCATTTAGTCGACTTAGAGAAGCTAATGCTCGTGTTCGCTCCACCAATGGAGTTTCCAGCGGGCCAATTTCTTTCATGAAAGTTTTCAATGCCGCGACAGATGCCGTAAAGCAAGGTGGAACCAGACGCGGTGCCAATATGGCTATCCTTAATGTTGACCATCCTCAGATCCTCGATTTTATTACGTGTAAAAAAGACCCTAATGAACTAAACAACTTCAATATTAGCGTGGGACTAACCGAAGCTTTCATGAAAGCTGTTGCAGAGAATGGTGAGTACAATCTTGTATCTCCACACACCGGTAAGGTTGTAAACAACCTTTCGGCAGTACAAGTGTTTGATCTTATTGTGGATATGGCTCATAAAAACGGAGAGCCTGGGATAATATTCCTAGATCGTATTAATGCAGCAAACCCAACTCCCAAAATTGGCTATATCGAATCTACAAATCCTTGTGGAGAACAGCCATTATTGCCAAATGAGGCATGCAACCTTGGGTCCATTAATCTTGCGGGAATGATCCAAAATGATGAAATAGATTGGGATCGATTAGGCAAGGTTGTTCGAGATAGTGTAGATTTTCTTGATGCAGTTATAGATAGAACTCAATTCCCATTACAAGCCATCGAAAATATGGTAAAAGCGAATAGAAAAATTGGATTAGGAATCATGGGTTGGGCAGATTTATTGTATCAACTGAAGATACCCTATACCAGTAACGAAGCAGTGGACTTAGCCGAACAAATAATGGAAACTATAGATTTTGAGGCAAAAAAGAGAAGCATGGAACTAGCCCAAGAAAAAGGTAGCTTTCCAAATTATGAACAAAGCATATATGCTACAGGAGAATTACCTCGTACAGGAAAAAAATGGGCTGAGTTAATTGAGCAGATTAAACATAATGGAATTCGTAACGCCACTCATACTACAATAGCTCCTACTGGCACAATCAGCATGATTGCCGATACTTCCAGTGGCATAGAACCTCAGTTCTCACTGGTTTACGTTAAAAATGTAATGGATAATGATAGATTGCTATATGTAAATAAATGGTTCGAAGCAGCTTTGGAAGAATGGGGCTTACTAACACGGGAATTACTTGAGGAAGTAAGTGAAATAGGTTCTATTGCGCATATCTCAAGCATTCCAGATGAGCTAAAAGATGTTTTTCAAACAGCACATGATATACCCCCAGAATGGCATATAAGAATGCAGGCTGCCTTTCAAAAGTTTACTGATAATGCCGTTAGCAAAACCATCAACTTTTCGAATAGTGCCAGCGTAGAGGATATTAGGCAAGCATACCTACTAGCATATCAACTAGGGTGTAAAGGTGTAACTGTTTATCGAGATGGCAGTAGAGAGAATCAGGTTCTATCTGTAGGTTCTGCAAGTATCCCAAACAATACATCCAAAAAGGTTGCACCTCGACAGAGACCAGAAATAACGCATGGTATAACTCAGAGACTGGAGACTGGATGTGGTCATATGTATGTAACGATAAATACAGATTCTCATGGAGCTTGCGAAGTATTTGTGCAGATGGGAAAAGTGGGTGGATGTGCTTCAGCCCAACTTGAAGCAATAGCAAGGCTTGCTTCTTTGGCTTTGCGGTCAAGCATACGCATTGAAGCTATTATTAGACAGCTTAAAGGGATTAGGTGTCAATCTCCCATGTGGCACAAAGGAAAGATGATAACATCTTGTGGAGATGCAGTGGGACAGGCATTAGAGAATTTCCTTTCCATGCATGCCAATAATGAACTCAAATCAATTCATGTTAATACTCAAGTTGATTCACATATTAGTGAATCTCTACCAAAGTCTAAGGTGGCAACCTGTCCTGATTGTGGATCTACCATCGAGCACTCTGAAGGTTGTCTCAAATGTCCATCATGTGGATGGTCAAAATGCTAAGGAGCATTAATGCGTTGTAAAAAATGTAATGCCAAACTAGCTGAACATGATCTATGGTGTGTCTCTTGTGGCGCTCAAAGCCCCATAGTAAAAACAGAATTATCCGCAATAAAAAGCCTGAAGAACACAAGGCATAATTTAAAGAATAAGATTTCTGAACTAGTTCCAGCTACAGGTTTTTGCATAATTCTTGGGATAATACCAATTGCTATGCTTGCATGGATGTTTCACAATTACATTCATACTGATGGCACACTTCAACTATTGTTAAGTATGATAGTTAAGTGTGTTTTGTACAGTATATTTTTACCGTTTATTTTTCTTCCCTTTAGTGTAATTAGTTCAAGCAGTAATTACGAACTCAAGTTTAAGGATTTAATTCACAATCTGCACGCTTATTTTCGATACTTTATTTTCGGCTTGTTAAATGCGCTTTACTTCATGTTTATTTATATCATTTGTTTTGGATTACCTGGATTTGCCAGCGATCCCATTTTAAGACTGGTTTGGGTAGTGCTGGTGAATTACTGGTTCGCTGTAATGCTTCCTGCCCCAGTTCTAATGGAACGACTTAAGGTTAACCCATTTAAAGCTATTAAACTTAGTTATTGCCATTTTCACGATCTGCGATGGAATATATATTTGCTTGTGATACTTTTAATTATCTTAAATTTTGTCTCTTTCTTCGCATTGATATTCCCTTTGCTTTTTAGTCTTCCACTCTCATTCTTTGCAATTAGGGACTATGTTATTAAGCTGGAACAGTATGAATTACTTGAATATAGGATATAATATATGACACGAAAGGAAATCATCTCTCTCTTAATACTCATATTGATAGTCTCTTATGGAGCTTATAAATATATTAATCGTGAATTTAGCGAAATTCGCAGCAAGTATATTCTGGACACCATTTTAGAAATATCAGCCACCTCAAAATCCAAACAAGTAGGATCGGAAATTGAAGCTGTATTTAACTATATCAAAGAGCTTGAAGATAAGCTTAACGAATTTGACGATAACAGTCTGATATATAGAATAAACAATAGTGAAATGGAAGAATTCCCGATGGATGATGATCTTTATTCACTTCTACAGCTTGCAGACAGTTTATGGCAATTAACTCAAGGAAGTTATGATCCCACTATAAAACCAGTATGGGATTTATGGAATTTTAATAGTGAATATCCTGTTGTGCCGGATAGTCTTGTTCTCAAAACTACATTGGAAAAAGTAGATTTTTCAAGGATTAACTATACCAAAAAGAAACTCTACAAACCTAAGGAAATGCAGTTAACGTTTGGAGCATTAACAAAAGGATATATATTAGACAAAGCACTTTCTAACATGAAGTCTCGGGGTTTGTATCGTGGGTTTATAAATAGTCGGAGTTCAATGGCATTCTATGGTTTCAAAATTGCCCCACTAGTTTATATTCAACATCCTCGAAAGCCAGATGATAGTATAGCTAGTTTTCGTATTAATAACCTAAGCGTTGGCACCAGCGGAGATTATCAGCAATATTTCGAGCTTCAGAACAAACGCTATCACCATATCCTAAATGCTCATACTGGAAAACCAGTGGATGGGGTGTTTTCTGTAACTGTAGTTTCTGATAATACTGCTTTTGCAGATGGTTTATCTACTGCTTTGTTTACTATGAATCCAGATGAGGCATTGGAATTGGTTAGCAAAATGCCCCAAACCAATTGTGTTATTTACTGCAAACAGAATGATGCCATTGTATCTTTGAAGACTGCTGGTATTCGTTTGCTTGAGTTTAGTGAAAAGCTATGACTATACCTGATCTCCAAAGTCAAAAAGATACACGTAGAATAGCTATAGATAAAGTTGGCGTTAAGGGTTTGCGCTATCCAATTTTAGTTGAAGATCGTGCAAACAAAGTACAACACACTGTGGCAGATTTAAATATTTACGTTGATCTTCCCCACTATCTTCGCGGTACGCACATGAGCAGATTTGTTGAAATTTTGCATCATTACCATAAGGAAGCATTAATTGGAAACCTAGAGCCTTTTTTAACTGAACTTAAAGCATCATTGAAGGCAGAAGCTGCATACATAGACATCAACTTTCCATATTTTATTAGCAAACAAGCTCCCATTTCGAAAATCTCCTCTTTGCTCTGCTATGATTGCGAGTTCAGCGCTGCGCTGAAGAATTCATTTGAGCTTACTATTGGTGTTATTGTTCCTGTTACAACTCTATGTCCATGCTCAAAAGAAATTTCCATAGCTGGCGCTCACAATCAGCGTAGTAATATTACTATTAAAGTAAACTACCAAGGCTTTGTGTGGTTGGAAGAGCTTATTGAGTTAGCTGAGCAAACCGCATCATGTGAAATATATTCATTACTAAAAAGAGTTGATGAAAAATACGTAACTGAAAAAGCTTACGATAATCCAAAGTTTGTAGAAGACATAGTACGTGAGATAACTCTTAGATTGAAAGCCGACAAACGTATAACTGGTTTTCACGTAGAGAGTGAGAATGCCGAATCTATCCATCTTCACAATGCATATGCTTCAATATCGCACCCCAAGCAATGAACAAACAACACATTCCCAGTATTTCGCTGCAACAATACACAGCTCCCAATTCTTTACGCCTTCTTTACGCAGTTCAAAAGAGTAATCCTCTTGTCTGTTTACAATTGTACATCCGTTCAGGATCTGTTCATGAAGAAGAACATGAACGAGGTTATGCACATTTTTTGGAACACCTTGTTTTCAAAGCAACAAACCGTTTTCCCAATAATAATCTAAGTTATGCCGCAGCCGAGATAGGGGCAGTGTTAAATGCTTTTACAGATTTTGATACAACCTGTTTCTATCTAACTTTGCCAGCGGAATTTATAGAAACTGGTTTGTTGATACTTTCGGAAATGGCTATTCATGCCTGTTTTAGCACAAAAGATATAGAGTTAGAGAAAAGCGTTATTATTGAAGAGATCCATCAATATGAAGCAGAACCGGAGATGAGTTTCATAGAATATGTGCAGACTAGATATTTCGATAAGAGTCCCCTAAAATACCCTGTATTAGGCAATGCGTCCTCCCTAAAAAAAGCTACACAGAAAAGTCTTTTTGGATTCTATAAAAAGCACTATCGTCCGGATAATGCTTTTCTAGTGGCAACTGGTGATTATGATGAAACAATGCTTAAGATTCTGTTTCATAAGTATTTCGGCGAATGGAATGCAGATAGAATACCTCAAATTAATATATCATCCCCCCTACCCCATAGCTTCAGAGTTTTTAACCTTGCCGGCAAAGGCAGAGACTTGATAGCAATAGCTATACCAGAATTGAATGAAAGTCATATGGATAGTGAAGCCTTACACATTGCCATTCGATATATGGCAATAGGCAAGTCTTCATTATTATATAAAAAGCTAGTTGAAAAAGAAAAATTATGCTCTTGGGTAAAGGTAAGCTCTCTTAGTGGATTGTTACCAGGTGCCAGCGTAATCCTGTTTGCTCCTGTTCATACAGATTTTTCTACCAGAATTGTAGAGTATTTCTTTACGGCATGGAAACAAATTTTGGAACACGGTGTTCCTAATGAGGATTTATCTCTGGTTAGGTCTGATATAGTTCATAATTGGTTATACAGTTTTGAAGGTGTGGAAAATCTTGCAAATCTAATTGCTGCGGAAGAATTCAATGGAGATTTGGCTCGTATCTACAATTATGGAGCTTATATTGAGTCCATCGATAACAATCAGTTGATCTTTGCAGTTCGCACACACTGGCAATTCGATAGAATATCCGTTTTCCTAAAAAGTAAAATTCCCAAGCTTGTCGAGATAAGATCTCTATGTAATAAGATGCGTGGAACTCCGATTAAACCAGTCAAAATAAACAGAATTATTCCCAAGCGAGAAAGTGCTGTCTCAACTGATATGGTAAACCATAATACCAAGTCTCAGTTTTCTTCATTCCATATATATAATTTAGATAATGGCTTAAAAGTAGTTTATAACTATCAGCCGGGAAAAGACATCTGTGGATTTGCATTATCGTCGGCACATTCTCAACTTAATGAAGCAAAACCAGGACAGAACTACTTTTCTTCTACACTTATGTTGTATGGAACTCAGAATCGCAGTCATGAAGAAATAATGCGATTCTCGCGAAAACATGGATTCAATATAAGGGTTCTACATCATTTAGATAGCACCTTATTTAGGGGGAAATGTTATAAAGAAGACCTTTCTGCCGTAATGGAACTACTTGGTGAGATTATCATGTATCCAAATTTTGATAAGTCTTATCTACAAATATTAAAAAATGCGGCGGCAGAAAGCATCAGAAGAGAACGTGATTATCCTGTAAGTGTTGCCTATAAAACATGGTTTCATCAGCTTTTGGGAGCTAAAAACAATCTGTTTAGTGCTACTGGGAACATATCGAGTATTAAAGCCATTACCTTAGATGACTGTGAAGAATGGTTCAACAATTATAATCTAGGGGAAGAATTTACTTTGTGTGTTGTTGGTTCTTGTGAACCAGAATATGTTTCAGAACTCTCTCATCGCTTTTTTTCGATGCAAAACAACCATAATACGGTCAAAAAACATAATTTGATCTATTCAACTCAAGAACATCGTATTAGCAAACGGTATTACAAACTGGATCAATCAATTATTCACGTTGGTGGCTTAGCCTGTCCGGCAAATAACAGAGAAGAAAACTCTGCCTTTCATGTTTTGGCGCATATTCTAGGCGGTGATCTTTCTTCAAGAATTTACAATATCCTAAGAGAAGAATTAGCTTATGCCTATCAGACCGGATTCGATTTTTCATCTATTAACGATCTCGGTTTTTGGTATGCATATGCATTTTGTGATGCTAAAGATCATGTCTCATGCTTACAATCACTACTTAGAATATTAGCTGATGTGTGCAAAGATGGTATATCTAAACAAGAGCTTGAAAGTGCTCAAAACTATCTTATTGCAACCTCCAGAATAGATTCTGAAAGTGTTTCATTCAAAGCTTCAAGCATTGCTAATCTTATTTCCTTAGGCTACGATCTGGATTACTATCTCAATCGGGAGCATCGGATTAGACAAGCTAGCACCGAAATGTTAAGACATTTAGCAGAAAAGTATCTAAACACACAGAACCAACAAATTCATGTTTTGGTATAAATATGTATAAACTCGGAATTGACATAGGCTCTCGAAACACCAAATTGCTTGTTTTTGATAATACTCTAGATCAAATTGTATATAGTGCATACACTGCAACGCAGATATCTGGCAAAGAAACTGTAGAATCATTACTAAAAGATATGCAGCAGAAAATTGGTAATATCCACATTGATTCTTCATGTGTAACCGGCTATGGCAGAAAGCTATATAACGAAGCAAATAGGATAAAAAGCGAGATAACATGTCACGCAAGGGCTTGTAATTATCTATTTCCAGATACAAAAACAGTAATCGATATAGGTGGTCAAGATTCAAAAATAATTACTCTTAATTCAGATGGAAGCGTAAAGGATTTTGCAATGAACGATAAATGTGCGGCAGGAACCGGTAGGTTTCTTGAAATGACCGCTATACGTTTAATGTGCAGCTTGGATGATCTTTCAAGATTAGCATATAATTCAAACAAAGATACTTTGCTTAGCTCTACCTGTGTTGTTTTTGCAGAATCTGAGATTATCGGCTTACTTGCGGCAGGGAATAAAGTAGAAAATATTGTGCGAGCTGTGAATATGAGTATTGCTAAAAGGATTTATTCTCAAATGGCACCACTTCATTGTGAATCACCAATAGTATTTACTG
This sequence comes from Candidatus Cloacimonadota bacterium, assembly GCA_020532355.1. Taxonomy (NCBI): domain Bacteria; kingdom Pseudomonadati; phylum Candidatus Cloacimonadota; species Candidatus Cloacimonadota bacterium. The sequence continues at coordinate 20,722 of JAJBBD010000095.1, forward strand.
GTGGCGTAGCCCAAAACGAATACCTTGCTTTTTGTCTTAGCCAATTATGTAAAACAGAGGTGTTACTCCCTCCCGATCCTGAAATAACCGGCGCTCTTGGAGCAGCATTATTGGCATGATTAAACACGATTATCATCTTCATACTGAGTTTAGCTACGACAGTAGGATAAAAGGAAGCGATCTTCTTAGGAAAATGATTAAGCTTGGCTTCAAAGAGATCGCTATTACCGAACATTTGGATCTTTTACCTCAAGAACTTAGCTTATATGGCTTGCCCTCTTTAACCAAGTATCGTGATTATTGTAAAAAGCTTCGTGAGAATTATCAAGAGATATCTTTGCATATGGGTATTGAAATTGGAGATTACCATAAAGTATATGGGTTCGCTACCAAATTAATCGAGGGATTCGGTTTTTCTCCAATATTGGGATCGGTACATTTTCTTAGTGATCATACCAATGTTGCGATTCCGTTTGCTCAACCGCTCTCTCTCTTGCAGATCAAAGATTATTATATGCAAAATTTGGAACTCGTTAAACTATGTGATATTGATATCCTTGCCCATCTTGGAGTATATAAACGTTATTATACAGAAAAACCAGATGAACTACCAGTACAAGATATTATTGATGAGATCTTTACAGTTATGATAAAACGGAATATTGCTTTGGAAATAAATCTTAGTAGCCTTCGCAAGCCCTATAAACAGGTAATTCCAGAAGTTGATATGATTAATCGATATAGAAAAATCGGGGGAAAACTAATCTCTTTAGGCTCAGATTCTCATTTGATCAATCATGTAGGTCCCATTCCTCATTTTATCGATGAACTATGCCAGGGTTTTGAGCTTCCCCTTCTTACATAGTATTAGCTCTCAATTTAGAAATATCTATATTGCTTAGCTACTAAACTGATATATATTAAGATAGTTAAACATACAGAATTCATAAAACAGGTGCCTTTATATGGAGCCATGATGAGTTCTTCTTATAATTATTTTTAGCAATAACTGTAATGAGACCGTTGTACACCCATATATAGCAGATAGTTATGCATGAGATAAAGGTCTTGTGGGCTTTTTCTGATAGTAGCTATGCTCACCCACCACCCTTGCAGTATGGAGCTCCTCCCCATGCCCCAGTTATTCAACGGCCTTGTAATGTAAACCTCCTTCTTGATATTATAACGTAGAGTTAAGGCAAGTTTAGGCTAACATCATCCTGCCGATAAGGGAGAATCTCGGGATAAACCCTCGCTATGTATGGCTTGAAGCAAGGGGATAAGATCAATGAATAGTCAAAATACCGTTGCACATACAAATGGACAATAAGTAGATATAACAAATAAATGGTGTAATCAGGAAATAATAACGTTAAAAATAATCGGAGATGAACTCAGCTAAACTCAGTGGGTTATCTGTTAAACGATCTTATATGGATTTCAGTTAGTACATATTATAAATATCTTATGAATGCTTTAGCTGTTTTCCAATTCAGCTAAGAATTCACGATACTTTTGCTCTGCTTGAGGAATATCTTCTTTAGAAAGCACCCAAATTGGATCGGAATAAGTAATCATCACTTTGGCAAACGGCTTGGGAAACCTGAATCTATCCCAAGTATTAAACACCCACTCTCTATCGGTATTACAGGCAATAGCAACGATTGGTAATTTGGCGAGAAGAGCCAACTGAAACATTCCGGGATGGATTGTACCGGCAGGACCTTTGGGGCCATCTGGAGTTATTGCCAAAGATTTTACTTTTGAATAGCGCAACATTCCCTTCAGAGCTTCAGATCCCTTCCTAGTACTTGAGCCTCGTACTAAACTGTAGCCAAGTTTTGTTAAGGGTCCGGCAATCAATTCTCCATCTTTGGAAGATGAGACCATAACAGCGATGGGATCTCCTGCGCGTTGCAATGCGCAGCATATAATATTCCGATGCCAGAATCCATATACTACGGGCTCTTTTTGAGGCTGATTGGATACAACAATATTCAAGCTCAGTTTTATCAATCTAAGAAGTGCAGCAGCCAGTATACTATATAAATATCTACTAATTTTCACCATAAGTACTTAAAAGGTCGTAAATTATTTTTGGCACCTCTTTACTTGGCTTTTTCTCGCCCAACATAGCCTTTAATTTACGCAATTCTAAAAGCACAACATCACGTCGATTGCCCCCAATAAGCATTTCGCTTATCTTTGCTTCTATCATATTGGGAGATGCTTGATTTTGCACCAATTCTGGCAAAACGTCATTATCTAAGATAATATTGGGCAAACCTATATGAGAAACTCGGATAAGATGCTTGCCGATGATAAAAGAAACAGGGTTTGCCTTATAACAGATGACGGTTGGTGTGCCAATAAAAGCCGCCTCCAAGGTTACAGTACCAGAGGTGCAGACGAGAACCTCGCAATGACGCATCATGTCGTATGTATAACCATCTACAATATGTAAATTACCCATTCCGGTTCCTGACACCATGCTCATAAATAGATCATGATCTACGCCATGAGATTTTGAAATAAGAATTTCGTACTTATTTGCGTCCCATTTTCGTGCAGCGCTTAAATAAGCAGGCAGCATTCTTTTAATTTCACTATTTCTACTCCCCGGGAAAAAACCAAGCCATTTCTTTGTAGGATTTATTTGGAAAAACCTGGCAAAGTGGTCTCGCTCCAACTTGAATTTAATCTCTTCAGCTATAGGATGCCCCACATAACTGCATGTAACATTGTGTATCTTTAATAGTTCTTCTTCGAAAGGCAATATGCAAGCAGTATGTTTCACACTCGCCTTAAGTTTTTGCACTCTTTCATGTTTCCAAGCCCAAAACTGTGGACTGATATAATACAATACAGGAATACGATGCTCGTCTGCCATATGTGCTATTCGCAAATTTAAGCCTGGATAATCTGCCAAAATCGCAATATCCGGTTTGTTTTCTTTGAATAATTTACCGATACGTTTCTCGACCTTGAAAAAGAATCTTAGATGCTTAACAACCTCAATAAATCCCATAACGGCAAAGCGATCAAAGGGGAATAATGCCTTCAACCCCATCGCTTGCATCCTTGACCCTCCAATTCCAATGTGACGATAGCGTCTGCCATCGTGTGCCAATGCCTTCATTATAAGTTCACAATGCAGATCTCCGCTATTTTCTCCGGCAAGCCAAAACACAGTAATCTCTTTATTCATTAGTGTACAGCCAATTTCCCCATCAACGAAAGCGGTGTTACTATTGCACTTGCCAAAAATACACCTATCAAAATATAAAGCATCGATTTCCAAAATCCTATACCAAATATTCTGGCAGCCAAAGCTCCCGTCCAACCCCCTGTACCAGGTAGTGGAATACCCACAAAGGTTGTAAGACCGATGGCTTCGTACTTTTGTATGGCTTTACCCTTACGGCGGGTACGAGTAAATATCCAGTTCGTAAATCGTGCGCCAATAGGTATCTTGCTCAATATTGAAAAAAACCATTCAATTAACAATAGAAGGAATGGTATGGGGATCATATTTCCAATTATCGACAGGCTTACTGCTTCAATCCAAGACATCTTGAAGAGAATAATTGCAACCGGGATGCTTCCGCGTAATTCAATTAGCGGCAACATGGATATGATTAACACTATCCAGTTGGGACTTAAGCCTTTATTATTCAGCCATCTAACCGTAGTATCGGAGAATGATGAGGCGTGCAAAACTACACATGCTGCTAACATCATCACGATCGAGATGGCAAACTTTAGATTTATTCTGTTCAAATCATGCTCCTATATACTAGCCACTGTCCTCAAATATATTATGCAAGTTTTCTGACTGTATTATCAGCAATCAGCGGTTGTGAAGTATAACAGTAAGCGTTAATACAGCGAAATAGATCCAGATGATCATGAGCTTCAAATTCATATTCTACTGGCTTTCCCCAATGGGACATAACTTCGTTAAAGCTTTGTTTTTTTACCACTGGCACCGATGCATCAGGAATATTGGGTTTGGTAAGTAACCGTTTTCCTATCTCTTCATTTGAATGATTCAGCTCTTTAGTTAAATCTTTCATTCTTGCAGCTACATCCGTCATATCAGATATTTCTATGCTGCAATCATCTCTAGATGTTATCTTTGCTGCTATTACCTGAGAAACTCTATTCTGATGTGATCTTAGTTTATCGATATCAAATTGTAAGCGACGA
>JAJBBD010000096.1 GCA_020532355.1 Candidatus Cloacimonadota bacterium
GAGCCCACCAAGGCGATAATAGACCGCTGTGTGCGGCTCGGACTGAGAGACACCCAAGTGCAAGCTCAAACCAAGACCAGCATCGGGCTCTGGGGCATCGAAGATCAGCATCTCTCCTCCACTATTCAGAAGCAGCAATTGTTCTGGATCGGCAACCACTTTGAAGCCGACAACCGGCAGAATTTCGCAGACACTCTCTCCAAAGCTATTGAGCAGGGCTATACTAAAGAGATGCTTGCCGATACCCTCAAAGACCAGTTCAATGACCTGGCCAACCGCTCATCACATTACTGGCAGGGATTGGCAGAGCATACAGCACTTAGAGTCAGAGAGTTCGGAAGGCTGCAGGGTTACAAGAAAGCCAAAGCCAGATACTACAAGCTCGTGGTGATCCTGGATGACCGCACAAGTGACATCTGCCGTGCTCTCGCTGCTCAAGACAAGATATACCCACTAAACGATGCCCTGGAAGTGATGGATAACCTCATGGCTCTGGACACCAAGTCCAACAGCCTGGATGATGCCCGGGAACTCATCAAAGCACTAGCACCTTGGGTCAAAGACGATCAGATCGAATACGACTCAGAGATGAATCCTGTAGGTGTCTCCGGAGCACATACCCCGTTCCCGCCCTTTCATTGGAAGTGTAGGACAACGACACAGATTATATAGTAACTAAGGGGAAAGGCACTTTTATAATCCCATCCCTTCTTTTAACAAACCAATTTCTTTCAAAATTGTAGACTCAACTACATCGAAAAAATCATTATCTATGGTTTCTACTGGATAGGTTATTATAGTTTGAGAGGGTTTTGGCAGGTTTTCACAAGACACCGTGCATGATAGCTTTACCTCAGTGAGATTATACTGTTTAGGAACAGTAAAATAGAATGTGAAAATCTCGGCTTCTATATCATGTCTAAACTCGTCACAATTAAATTGAACTGAAGTATAATAGTCTGTGGGTTTTTTAACATAATAAAAGCTGTATTTGTTATGTTCTGGTTTTCTAGGGGGGTATAGACTAGGAATAGGTGGTAATCGAATCATGCCTCCTTGATTGAACACAATTTCGAATGGGTTACGTCCCTTTGGTGGACTTGGTGGTTTTGGCATCTTTGGGATAAGTAATGCGTCATCTTCAATAAGACCTGATGGTATAAAAAGGCAATCATTTAGTATCGTAAATTCAGCAAGCACATTATGAGCAAACGTACTGCCTTTATTTAATAAATGTACTTCAATACTATAGGTGTTTAACTTCTTATGCAAATGCGCACCAATGGTTTGAATCCAATTGTTAGTCTTTTCAATCCAGTTAGGATAGCGTTCGTCAGAGTACCTTCTTATCGCCTCGATACTTGGTTTAGTATAATCAACATTTATCATTCGCTTTAAAAAGCTACGTTTAAAAACTTCAAATTTCTCATCCTCATCTGAGTAGTCCGTTTTCATTGGGAAAGCCTTTTGAATCATGCCTAAAAACACTTCCACTTGTTGGCTATCCACGTTTTCGATTTCTTTAAACCTTACTTTATCAGTTGCAATCCCCTCAGGATTGAATAACTTCGAGGAAATGTTGAACTCAGGAAGTGAAGCTCGAAGCCTGTTATTCTCATCTTGAAGCTCAATTACTTTCTTTGCATTCGGATCATTCTCAGGTTGTAAAAGCCAATCATCTGGCACTGGGTGGTTCACAATGTTTCTTTGCTGTGCCTTTATCAACACAACTGTATCATTGGCAATGATTCTAACATCAGCCGTATTATTATGCTTAACAAACATCTGCGTTGAGGCAATTAACCTGTCATCAGCATTCTCAACATTTAGACTTGCATCAAGTTTTGCCAATTGGTCACAGGAGTAAAAAGGGGAAAATCGAATAGTGACACTCGGTTTTTCAGAAACTTGATAAGAGTTATTATGGTTTGAGTGCATTTTTCTGAACAAACTGTTGTATTTTCTCGCTTGAGATGATCTTCGTCGATTCGAGTCAGTTTTGAATTTATCTATCTCTTTTATAACTGGCTCTGATAACAACAACTCAAGCTCATCAAAAGCTCCAATCAGATCTGCAAAGTTTATCTGATTCAGGTCTCTGCATTGGACAAGAAAATTGGTGTCAAAGAAGGCGTATATTTTACGAGTAGTGCTCATTGCATCTCCTAACTAATAAAAGTAATCTAGTTTGCAGTAAAAGTGAGTGTTCTTCTTATGAATCCATTCAATGCTCCATCATTTATATCTGCTGTTTGCCAATTTGGATTTGTATCGTGGTGAAATCTGTTTGCAAATTCCTTGATATCATCTAATTCATTAATCTGCAACTCGTTCAATATCTGCTCAGGTGATCCAATTCTGTCTCTGCAAACATGTATAAAAGGTCCCAGATGTGTCCCAGGTACAAAATACTTCGGGCATCGCACTCTTAAGTATCCTTCAAGATAAGGTCTTATAGCAATTGCAACTTCCCTAATGTTTACTCTTTCCCCGTTAACATAGGCATCTAATAACCCAAACAACCTATCATGCTCCGTATATGAGTCATCATCCACATTCCAGTCAATTATTGTTGAGTTTCTTCCATCTCTGATTATCTGTAATGATGCTCTGTTATCTCGATCTGCACGTGCCCAGATATTACACAAAAATGATTTACTGTGAGACGAGACAATCACTTGATTAGCTTGATTAGCAAACCTACGAATCTCTTGAGCAGTTTGTAGAGTCCTATGCTCATCAAGAGTTGAAACTGGGTCATCAATAATGATAATTTTGTTCCCAAGATTGGGGTCATCTCTCAGAGTAGCAAAGAAAAAGGCTAGGGCCAAGGAATTACGATCTCCCGAACTGAGAGTGTTATGAAACGCTTGAGCTCCTGGTTCTGAGGTTATTGACACAGGAGTGTTACTTATCGACACTCCGTAATTACATGTCGATCCAGCACGAATATTGGCAGGTGTAACATTGCACAGTCGAAATCCAGCATGAAATATTTGCAGATAGTCGTTAACTGCTGTCTCAAATCTCGGAAACACACTATCCCGGTAGTTCTGAAGATTTGTTCTTGCCCTAACTCTCAAACTTTCAGTTGTTAGCTTGTTAGTTTTCTCTTGTAGGTAGCTCTCGCAGGTCTGTGATAAATCATGCGAGTAACGAGATTTTATTGCTTTAAGTCTACTGAGATCTCTATTTAGTGGTGAGACATTAGCACTTTCTGTTCTTTGTTTGATAGCATTTATCTCTTCATTTATCTGCGCTACGTGCCGGTTATGATCATCAATTCTATGGCGATTAGCTTCGTAATCTGAGAATAAAGCAAGCTCATCATCGGTACAAGTTACGATATCTAAAGGAGATGCCTGCTTAATCATCAGTTTCGAATTAATCATATCTCGAAGGGTTTTCCAACTCCTAACTACAGAATCGCTATCGAATATGATTTCGGGTACACTGGTAAACTTTGACCAATACAGTCGCTTTTCATTATATGACCTTATCGCTCTCTCGAACGCAATAAGTCTCTCTTCTCCACATTGAGTGTCTAACTTGGTACAAGTTTCACTAATTCCCTTTATCAATTGCTTGTATTCTGCGCTAAAATATGCTCGATAATGCATTAGAATACTTGATCTTTCTAATGGTTGAGAACAGAATGGGCAGAATTCATCATCACTTTCTACTGGAACTGATTGGAGAAAAGACATTCCTTGAGAAATCCAATGCTCTGGGCTAATTGAGTACTTACCAAAATGATCCTTAACTAATTGCAGTGCTGTTGAATCTAGGGTATCCAATGATGAAGCAAGCAAATCTGTGTAAGCCGATAGATTGAACTCAGGTAATTGAATTAGTGTAAATAGAGCAGCGCTCGAGATTTCTGCAGCGTTTTGAGCAGCCAACAGATTTCTTTCAGCACCAGTGATTTTAGCATCTATATCATCTTCATTGGGTAAACTGCAGAAATCATCAACACTATAACCATGCCTCGATTCTGTTGGGATCAGACCGGATAATCTCTGGAGTTCTCGATTGTGGTCTTCAATTTGCTGAATGTAATCATTTAACTGCCTGTTTAAACTTACTCCTTGCTCGCCGATTATCAACTCATGTAGATTCTGCCTGTGGCTTGGATCGACCATCAAACCAGAGCAAACATTATTGGCAACAAAGACGTCATCATAAATCACAATTTCTGGTATGGTCCTAGTCCATGTGCCATTTTGGAATTGGACAGTTTGATTTCCTTCACATGTTAAAACTACATGGGGATTGGATTGACTACCTATACTACTTCTTTCATTAATGTGAATCGGTTCCCCAGTCATCAGAGATCTTAGTATGGCAGATAGGGTTGTTTTACCCCTTCCATTCTCAGCATAAATCAGATTCAATCGCTTTAAATCAACGTTAGCTGCCCCGCTCATTCTTACAAAGAGTCCTGTGTTATCGATATAGTTAATTTTTTCTATCATAGTTGCCTCATCCGTCTTACTTCCATTAAGAGTGCAGTTTAACCGACTGCTCAATCAAACTAAGGATGTAAGAAATTCTTGTATCGTCTCTTACTACTATCTGATAATCACCGTTCCCCCATTTACCCTTGCCGGATACATCCTCTGCTAAGCCAAGATTATCAATCAGTTGACCTTTTGGCATATTTATGGTTATCTTAATCTTGGACCTCTGAATCTCGATGTCCACAATGTTAGTATTTCTTTTAAATGCTATATATAGCTTTTTGGGTTCTACGCTTAACTTCCACTTAGCAACGATCTCGTCTCTGAGTGTCTCGTAAAGAGAGGCAATATCTTCGTTAGCTTTTTTGAGATGGTCTTCTTCAGTATAAACTACAATCTCATTTGTTACTTTACCTAGTTTCGTATCTATGGGAGATAGTTTTTTTATGCTGGTACCTGATCTGCCATAGTCTATTCTGCGATATGACATGTGGTTTTCTGAGTAGAACTTAATCTCCCAAAGTGAAATGGGGAGATCATTAAAGATTAGCGAACCTAACTGATAGCTGTTGAATGCAGTTGAAACAAAATACACTCTGGACTGAGCCCAATCTATATCACCAATTTGGAGATTTTTATTATTAACTAGGTTATACTGGAGGACAAAATCTGCCTTGCGATC
>JAJBBD010000097.1 GCA_020532355.1 Candidatus Cloacimonadota bacterium
ATAAGCGATCTCGGCTACGGTCAGCAGCTTACCTGTCTCTTTATCAGTCCAAGACAGGTGCTTGCGTTCGACCCAGGCAATCAGTGGAGCGATCGGAGTCCAGGAAGGCACTTTGCCACCCAAAACGAAAGGTTCGTGACGTACATTTGAGCCTACTCTCAGGATCATGGCATCAGGACTGGTCTCGACCAGATAGCCTGTATTGCCGTAGAAGTCGCCTTTATCGTAGATCTGCCTTGCCAGTATCTCCTTGCGGGACTCTGCATCGAGAACCGAACCAATCAGATGCAGTCTGCTCTCCAAGGCAGCATAGATAGCCAGGTAGATTTCCTGCATCAGCTCATCAGGATTGGTATAGCTATCTGGCATCAGATCACTCCCACCCTGATCACTCTTGGAGGCCTGGGTTTCAGCTCATCCAGGCGATTCTGGCCTTGCAGATTGAGATAGTCACGTAGCCCGGTTAGTGCTCTTAGCTCAAGGTTAGCTTTGAATGCGTCTATTTCGCTCCCTGTGAGCAGTTCGGTGGCAGACTGGTCTAAACCTACGGTCTTGACTATCCCCTCGCCCAGGGTCTTCAAATTGAGAAACTCGCAGGTACTTTGCAACATCAGGAAGCAGAACCCAAAACGAAAAGAGATCAGGAAGGGATCATCATCGGGGTAGTCTATACGGGTAGCATCCTGGTAATAGTTATCCAAAACCAAACTCCTAATGGTCTCCATGACCAGCCTTTTATGCTCCTTGAAGATGATGTTATCCGCCATCTCCTTGGGTAGATTGAGCACAGCCAGTACTTCAATCGTCTCGACTGGAATGGGGATCACTTACCCTTCCTCATCAGCTCTGAAAGCTCAATCGCTCTGCGACCAACCTGCTTTGCCCACTTGGATACAAGCATGTTATTGGCAGCCCGTTCCCAGTCTCCTGCGTCTATGAATGCAAGTGTATTCTTGAAGCTAAGTAGTCCTTTTATGCCCAGGTTAAAGCACATATTGAGAAGTACCGACTTACGTACCTCATCAATCTGAAGATAGATTTTTGGAATCTCAGCCAGAATTTGTCTCTCACACTGCAGAATATCGCCTTCTAAGAGCACATAAGCTTCCTTCTGAGTGATACCGCAATCATCCAGATTGCGACCAACCCCGATGGTTAATTTACCTGCTGTACAGCGGTATGGCTTCAGCCTCAGACCTTCATGTCTAAGCAGTTGTTCTTTCATGCGTTCCAGTAAGTTAGATTCCATTGTGTCTCCTTGCGATGTCAGTGGATACTCTATCCAGTGCAAGGAAGCCACTACCCTGTATAAACACAAATACGGATGCATAAGGATGCGACAGAAATTGTTATTGACAGAAATCATGACGTCGTTTAAATGGAACTAATAAAGTAAATTGGTATTTGTTAAGATTTGCGTATGCAAAAGTGTTGAAAACTGATTGATTATAAATTGTGGTCGAGGTGAACTTATGTTAAAACAGAGCTTCTATAATGTGTGGGAAAGTGTAGATGAAAAACTCTTTCTAATGAACACATACACAAAGTCAGTCTGTGAGATTGACGAAAAGTATAGTTCAAGCATCAGGCGTTTCTTAGCCGATCCAAATTCTAACCAAGAACTACCACCAGAATTTGTCTCTGCTCTTTGTTCTAATGGATTCGTAGTAGAAGATAACGTTAACGAGGTGAAAATCCTCGAGTATGCATACTCGGCTTCAATGCACCGAACTGATATTATGCAAATTGTCTTATTGCAGACATTGAAATGTAATTGTTCCTGCAACTATTGTTTCCAGCATAAAGATAAAGAAGCAGACATGTCGACAGATATGTTTGAAATATTTAAAAAATTCTTACAAGTCAACCTTCAAGATAAACGCAAGCTAACATTGACATTCTTCGGAGGAGAACCTCTGATTAAGTGGTCATTAATAAAGGATACCTATGAGTGGGTATATAAACTTAAGAACATGTACCACTTTGAGTTGGAAACTAGTGTTATCACTAACGGCTACTTGCTCAATCATGAAGTGTTAGATATACTGATTAACAAGTATAGTATCAACATAGTTCAAGTTACTATTGATGGACTGGGGAAGGTTAAACATGACACTTTAAAAAGGTTAAAAGATGGATCTGGTACCTATGACGTTATCTATGCCAACCTGAAAAATATGATGAAAATAATTATTGAAAACAAAAGCAACACCAAGATAGTGATAAGATTGAACTTGTTTAACAACACTGTAAATGAGCTAGAGGCGTTTCTCAGTCAATTCAACGACGATGAAAAACAGATAATTGAGGTTCTATGCAGGCCAATTTTCAGTACCGACGCTTTTTGCGAGAAGAATACAAACATATTGAATTCAGAATTGTTCACCGCAAAAGCAAAACTTATGGGCTTCAAGATTTCTGATACAGTGAAAATTCCAGGCTTTTACAAATACTGTGAAGGTGATGGGGGTTTGAATATATTCCACATCTATCCTGATTTGTCTATTTGGAAATGTGGAAGTGACAAAAGTATTGAATCCGATAAAATTGGGCACATAAATGATGATGGATATATGGTGTGCAACCTCGTTAATCTAGTAAATTACCTGGATCACAACCCATTCAAGGATGACAAGTGTTTATCATGTATCAGACTCCCGGTATGCTATGGTGGTTGCCCTCTTAACTATCTCAAGTATGGGAAAAGGTTTTGCCATGTTATGGAGCGTTCTGTCTATCATATGCTCACGTAACTCAAGGCTATGAATTTAGCCTTAAAGGAGGTAAAAGTGGTCATCATGGTTAATGCAGTTGAACATGTTGGAAGTGCTAGTGGAACCGTAATGGACACAAGAGCCAGTACAGGTTGCTATATTGGATGTTATGGCTTATGCACCACATTATGTTCATTCCTATGCGGCTGCCCGCCACCGAATACTTGATCCAGTGTAAAGTGGTGGTGAAACCTCCACTTTACTTTAATTATTAGGAGTATGATGAAAAACATTATTAGAATAATTAGTCGTTTAAAGACCAGGTACTTTATCGTATTCTTCAGTATCGGAGTTGTATATTCCTTTCTCTACATTTTTCAAGTTATATCGCCTCTATTTCAAAAGAAGCTTTTAGATTCTGTATTATCAGGAGATGGTATAGTTTTATTGTATCTATTGATATTTATGGGAACTCAGATTGGAGGCCCATTAATTAGTTTGCTCAGTAATCAGCTATATAATAGAGTTAAACTTAGTATAGATAGAACTCTTTTTTTCTATTACTATAGGTTAGTAATAAATCAAAGAAAGAACAGAATAAGCCAGTGGGGTAGTGGTCAATATGCCGATATGCTATTCAGTGATGTTAGTGCCATAACTCAGTCAGTTATTAATCTATCGTTGTTTGATTTAGTATTTAGCGTTTTACAATCTATAATTGTTTTCTTTATTGTGTTGAGCTGGTCTAAAGCATTTAGCATTGTTTGTCTTGGCTACATTGTAGCATCTATTTGTATAAGTCTAATGTTTTCAAAGAAACAAGCATGTGCTTACAGCATTAATCGCAATTCAATGGGAGAGATGTACTCAAACCTAATTGACCAGTTATCGAATAATAGTATCGTAAGAACATTATCTATTAGCAGTAGAATTGAGGGAGTATTTCGTCAGAGCTACATCAAGATGCAAGAAGGGTTTTTAAAAATTCTGAATTTGCAAACAATACCATCAGCATTAAATGAATTGTTGAAGGGGATTGGCTTCATTGTTATACTAGTTATTTCTCTGGGTTTACTTGAGAAACAAGTGATAACTTATGGAATGCTCTTAGCTATGATTTCATACTATTCAATAATTGTTAATCCCGTCAATAATGTTATTAGTACTATTCAAAGATATCGATATGCTGCTGTTAGCATTAAAAGACTATACCAAATAGAATTAAACCATACTGAAGATAATGGCGATGTACCCTCATGCCTACCACTGGGGCATTGGCAACAGATTAATCTGATTGAAATATATTGTTCATATGAAAAAGATAATAACGTCCTCAGTGATTTATCAATAAGTTTTCGCGAAGGTATTACTGGATTAGTCGGCCTATCTGGAGAAGGAAAGACATCATTAATCCGTGCCCTTTGCAGAGATATCAGACTCGATAAAGGGGTTATATCCATTGATGGAATCAACATCGATATGCTGCCAATAAAGTATTATTTGTTTAAAATTAACATGCTGCCACAAGATATGGAAATATTTGATCAGGATATGGAGTTTAACCTGATAATGAACAGGCAAGTAATCGATCATAATAGTTGTGATGGAATTATTTGTTCAATTGAGAATGATTTTAGAGACATCTTGTTAACACTTCCGTTTAAGTACAAAGAAAAAGGGTTCAAGAAAACTCAGAAATGGCTTGAACAATTCTCCCATTTATTACCTAGTTTAGAACTAATTGGATTGTACAACTACTCTGAGACCAAATCTGACGATAATGCATTTCAGAAATACATTGGATTTCTCGTTGACAATATTGAGATTATTGTACCTGATGTGAGTAAGATATGTTTTGAACAGAATTATGTTATTAAACAGAGGCTTGATGATGCAGTCAAGTTGTTAGGCTTGAATAAGCTAAAGGGAAGAAAGCTTGGAAGCAATGGTGCATTCATTTCTGGCGGAGAAAAACAAAGATTGATTTTGGGGCGATTTTTAATAAGAGAATATTATGATTTCGTAGTTCTTGATGAACCATTCACTAATATCGACTTATTAAATGAGAAGGAATTGATGCATATATTGAAGAGCAAGATAGAAGGGAAGAAGGGGCTGTTGATTACACACAAAGTAAACGTTCTGTGTTCATTGGCGTCCAATTTCTATGTAATGGAAGAAGGGCACATAACGCAATGCGGTTCTCATGATGATCTTGTTAATCAACCAGGCCTATATCAGAAGTTAATACATTGTTTAAACGAGAATACAATTATTGGGACTGCTGAGTAATTGTCTGTAATTTACTCTTTTTGTATAATGGATTCGATTGTTAGGACAGCCCAATAAAGCGTACGCATCCCCCCGAAATTATTGAGAGTCCTAATATAGATAGCAATCAGAGTGTTAATTATGGCATTTTTTATGTTGAAAAAGTAGACATCAGTTGGCTAACTACATTTTTGCAGTTTTTCAGTAATCGGTAACCGCTTAAATCGTAAGTATTTGCAATCCTACCCCCTCAAAACGATTGAAATTTAGGCTTTTACCCACTTAGCTATAATTCTGTGGCGCAATTATATAAATACACTTATTGTCGAATTATTTCGTTGACAAAAAAGCCGACTCCTATAATTGTTCATACAACAAAATCACAATAAGGAGTCGACCATGTTTGATTTTCAACAAAAACAAACCAAGCAAAGTATGCAAGTAAAATTCTCACAATTCCTGGAAAAGTTCTCTCGCCACCTTACTCTTCCTGAGTCTAACTTCTTGCATGACATAAGCCTAGGAATACTGAA
>JAJBBD010000098.1 GCA_020532355.1 Candidatus Cloacimonadota bacterium
CTTTTCGCCAAACAAAGACCATATGACAGTGTAACCTTTGGTGTTGAGATATTCGGATAATGTCATTTTATCAAACAACAATCCAGATCTACCTGACTCACAGAAAATTGAAAGGGGAGAGGTTACCAGTTTTTCACCCAGATAGAATCTCCCATCTACAAACTTTTGGTTCAGCCCTAAATCTTTGACAATTGTGGCACATGGGAGATTGATATCAATCCTAGTTCTTTCGTATGAGCAATCCAGAGTAAACTCGTTTGAATAGCAGTCATCAGTAATGAGCATGGGGACGTTAAGGCTCGTTTTTGAATCTTCATCGTTAACCCACTCGTCTTTTATTCCTTTGGAGCATTCATACGCATAAGAATATGGATATTCACCAATAAAAATGTGGTAAAAACTCCCTGACTCTGGCATCCATTTACCTTTCTGTCTTTTATTACTCCACCATGATGTTACTTTGGGAATATCAGATTTCCTTACAAGGCAGCTCTTTATCAGTAACAGAACATCTCTGGTTGGCTCATCATACTTTTCTTCTTCTGGTGGTGTTGGCATTTGCCAATGAAGATGTGCTTTTAGTAATAACCATTTACCGAGATTGTCATCGACAACTTCAATAAGTGTTGAAGGATTGGGGATGTCCTTCCTCATTCTAAGCCATTTTACATCATTCACTTGTTCATGCCATGATTTTATCACACATTCATCGGTTTTCCAATTCTTCAAGGGTATTGATTGATTGATGTGTTCATCATTCTGAACTAGCAGCGTTGGATCAATGTCTCTAATATGCGGCTCCCAGGGTCCTGAATAGTGATCCAGGGGATCAAACCAGTTATCATCCTTGTACTTATAATTGTCTGACAGCATCCCCATGAACTCGTGATATGCGATCCACTGGTACTTCTTACCGATTCGCTCAGCTTTATGCTCCGACCTTCCAACTCTGCCATAATTATCGACGTACGCATCAAAATGATTATGTATTGATGGATCATAACCTAACTCAATGACACGGTTAAAAATCCAACGTTGAGCTATAGATAGGTCAAACGTTTCAAGTGGGTCATTAATTTGATAGCCGTTAATAAGGCATGGCTTTAGAACCTGAGTGTATAGTTCATTCTGCTTAGCAGATAAAGACGTTATAAACGAGGCTTCGAGAGATTCAATTTCATTATCTATGTCAATTTCTGGATTCACCGAACCAATTCTTTCAAACATCGCGAGCGGTCTTGTTGATTCCAACAATTCGAGATAATCCCATTTTGACTTCTGCTCTTTAGTTAAGCCGTTTTTAAAGTCATCAAAAATCTGTTTTACCGATTTCGCGTTGTCATCTATTCTTCTACCAGTCCAAGAACAACTGCTGCTATTTGTGCCAATAACATACCGAGAGAAATCGCCATAGTCTATAACTGAATTCCAGATATCATTAAATCCACGTTTTTCCCTTGTTAGCTGAGTATAGTCTTCAATATAGTACTTTTCTCGGAGTTCGTCTATTGAGGGAATGTGTGTTGGCCATTTACTCTTATACGGTGGGTAAATCAGGCTGGTATCAATGTTCTTACATAACCCGCGAGACAAGGCTATTTCAATGATTCCTCTAGAATAGTCACGAAGCAGTATATGTTTTGGCGGTTTCCCTAACCTGAAGATTCTATTGTAGACATATCTTGCAAGCATTTTGAGGCTTGCGTTATCTATTGTATTATGAAGAACACAGCTGTACGTGGCACAATATATCCGCTCTAAAACGTAAATATCGTCAACATGCTCAAAGGTTTTAAACAACTCAATTATCAACGCAGGTCTGGATATAAGGAGGGATGCAAGGCCTTTTGTAGCTCGATCCCTAACAAAGCGGTTGGGAGTGGTTAGGAACCATGACAGAGTAATACCCATCAAATAAAGTGAGTTGTCTGTAACAGATTTTGTTGCATTGTCTATTTTTGCCCAATTCAATATCCTATCCACAGAGCGATTTTCATTGTTCTGATAATGTAGGAAAGCTGACCAAACAGCATCCCGTCTAGGCATACTAAGCCTTTTTAGGAAATTGTCTAACGACGTAGCATTGTAGGGATGGTTCTCTATTGGAGCAACCGTGAGAAGCGCATCGAAGAATGTATTTCGCATGCCTTCATTGTAAAATACGTACTTGTTGATAATTCCGTTTGTATTCCGTAGATCTGAGCTAAAAGCAGTGCTTTTTCTCCACACCAAACTTTCAATGAATGCATTAACTGCATGATAAGCAGTGTGATGTCTGTTCAATAGATATGGTGCGACTTCTATAAACTCAATTCCCTTCAGTTGTTCTGGACATTGTATCGATAAAGCATCCAATAAACCCAAATACCATCTACTGAAAATGGTCTTTCCAAGCTTTCTTCTCTTTGAAAAAAACCGCTTTGCCGTAACAAGATTCTTATTCTTCTTTCCAAACTCACTTTCATACTTTTCGAAGATATAACGAATTATCAGGTGGTCGCTGAATTTCTGAAATGGGAATCTAATATCAAAGCTGCCTTCGTTAACAACGCTCGGATACCTAGTTATCAGTAACAGCTTTTCCATATCACGGATAAGGTCTGATGGTGTTACATGAGGATGTGATGCATGAATTATACTATGTAGGGCCGATTCACTTATTCTATCAGAATTAGTAGCAACCATGGTCTTTGCGATAGGCTTGATTATCGAATTCCAAACATCAAGATTAGTCTTTTTTACCAATCCATACTTTCTGACCAGGGGTCGTGATACCTTATCAATGAATGTCTCAAATATAAATGTAGAGCCCTCATGACCCCGGAAGATATCCTGTTTAGCTCTGGTCTGTTTCCTTTTTTTGAAAGCTTCGCAGAATAGTTTTAGAAATAGGGGATTTTGAAACTCTGGGTAGAGAATAGGAATTTCCGGTAATGGGATATCGTTGTGTTCAAAGTACATTGTAACGGCTTGCCATTCTACCTCAGCAAATCCTGTATGGTTTACGCATTCCAGCCTGTTTATCTGATCTGTAGTTAGAACAGAATCTTCGAATCCAGTCCTAATTGTAACGACTAAGGCTACGTGTTTGTAGCTGCTGATATCATCCAATAAACCAGTAAAATGATTCTGCCAAAAGTCATCGGATGATTCGTTTAAGGCATCAATCATTATGAGTGATCTACAGCAGTTGACCCTAGCTAAACAATCAAGATGCCTAAGAAACTCTGCCTTATTATTAAAGAACGTATCTAGCCCCTGAGAGTGTAGGAAAGTGCCCCAGAAATCTGAAACATTCCTGTATTGTTCGCCAAATGATAAGAAGGTTGGTAATGGAGGGTCAACACTCTCAGTTCTAACCCTAAACAAATCACATAGCAGGTGTGTTTTTCCCATGCCTGCATTGCCTTCTATCAACAAATATGGGTTATTAGATAACCGGGCTTTGCTCTTTCTTGACAGATCATCGAGATCCATTATAGTTCCGTGTAGATCTCGAAGATTTCGAATCGTATAACCAATTTTCTCTGAAGGACTTGATTGATAAGACGTGCCTTGGCTTTCTGGTTTTATATCGTTTAGTTCCTGTTTACGCCTTTGGTAGTTATCAATCAAATTCAATAGTTGACTATCTGCATGTTCGGTAAGCCTTGTTATCTCAGCCCAGTTGATTGTTTCAGACGAATAGTCCCTGATATTGCAGACAATTTCATGAAGTCCACAAAGAGTATTAGAAAGAAGTTTATTCCGTTTATTGATACTCTCATCATCCCAATCGCTTTTATCATACTTAGAGCCTTTTCGAATCAAACCGGTCATCTTCCTTATCTCGTTGTAGAATTCTTCAGTTCTACACAAACCATGAAAAATGTCCGATAAAGGGATATCAACATTAGTCTCTGGAGAATATCTGGGACCAGCTAAGTTGATTATTTTGTCGTATCTGTTTTTGTAGAAGTTGCTATCTAAAACACTTTTTCTTTGCTTCATCATACCCACCTACATAGAGATATCTTAACAAGGGCTTAATACTCCCATTCCTCATGGCTGAGTGGGAACCTATTCAAGATATCCTTCCTGACTCTCCAGTCGGGGAGATATTTATCCATCAAGGCTTTGAAATTGTCGTTGTGGTGCTTTTCCAAGAGGTGCAGCAGTTCATGGACGATGATGTACTCCAGGCAGTCTTCTGGCTTCTTTGCCAGTTCCAGGTTGATCCAGATGCGCTTGGCAGGATGCTATTGATAGTGATCTCATCATGATGTGGCAGATTGTATGCTTCCAGACCAGGTGTATCGCATAAGGTGATATTCTTATTGAGCTTGAAACCAGGAGAATACACTGATAAGTGGAGGATTTTTTTATTGTTAGTGGGATTTTTTAATTCA